>JBBABK010000067.1:0-2829 GCA_041657685.1 Phycisphaerae bacterium
CCAGCTCCCCGTCGGTATAAAATATGGCGGCGCCTTCGAGCATTTCGAAATTATTATAGTCCTGTTCGAGATAAACGAAATCACCTACAAAATGCCCTACGCCCGTGGTGTTTAAAATCGTGTGATAAGTCTGACTGGTCCGCACGGTATAATTTTCAATCGCGTGCAGATAGCAGGTATGATGTTCGAGTTCTTTCAGTTCGTATTCGATTTGCGCAGAGTTTATCGCAATCGGATTGGCCGTCGTATTGGAAAGCTGAATAATTATCGATTCCCGAAACGGCATAGGCCAGTAACAGTAAAAGCCGTCGTTGACATCAGCGCCGAGCGGCAGACTGTTATAATCCGCTCGCTGCTTGCCGGCTCCGAAAAAATACATAACCGGAATGTCAATCGCGCTGTTGGCATCGCCGTCGTAAAACACCTGCAAATTCAAACCGGCCAATTCCATATCATTCGCATCGGGCATCTGCAAACGAAGTTCACGAACGACACCGGGGCCGTTGGCGTCGAGCAGCACAAAATTGGCATCGATAGCTGTAGTGCCGATATTGACATCGACAGCGGCTGCGCTTTGCCCCGCAGGGTTTTGACCTGCGTTGTCGAAAATCGATACCACCTCGTCACGGTCGTTCTGGTCCTGCGGCGAAAGAGTCGATGAAAAACTATTTACGTCCGTCCCCGGCGGATACGTCATATAGCTGTACTGATAATAGTGCCGGTCGGCAAAATCAATCTCCTGATGATTGACGGTTTCGATTATAACTCTCTGCTTGAAAGGTATAATTTCGTAACAGACCTGCCCGCCGGCGACGGTCGTTATCATTGGCTCATCGAAATAAGAAAATCCACCGTTAAAAAGCAAATTACTCCACGTGTCTATCAGCAGCGTCGAATCATTATCGAAAAACATCTTAACGACATAGCCGTCGTTCGCCATTACATGCGGCATCCAAAAGCGGTATATCACGCCGGGACCGTTAATTGTCTGTACCCTGCAAACTGTTTCGGTACTGACCGCTCCCGTAGGCCACTCGTAGTAGCTCCAGTCGTGATTGCCCCCTGTGCGGTCATAGCTCGATGCCATACCGCTTACCGCGCCGAATCGAAGCTGCGGCAGTTTCTCCCACTCCGTGTAAGATTTGTAACCAATCGGGTATGCCGATAAGCCGACAGAAGCAAGTACCGCAAAACAGGTACAAAGATACAAACACAGCTTTTTGGCCATATATACCCTCACTCACACGTTTTGGAACTATTGTACTGTAAAACTGGGTAAAATTAAAGCTAAAAATAAATTGCCTGTGTCGAAAATGCCGGTAAAAAAGGATAGCGAAGACCTGCTGGAAATGATTTTACACTATGATTTTGCGATTTTTCGCTGGTTTGCCATCAGGAAGATGATTTTGTCGAAGTCTTTTTTCCCCAAGGCTTTTTTGAGGAGTTTTTTCGCATCGGCCAGTGACGTCCGATTCGTGATGTGTGTGATTATCACGTGCTCGTTGTTCATTTGCCCGAGCAGTTTGGCCATATCGTCGATATACATATGCCTGCCTACGTCGGCCCGCTCGCGATGCTCATCTTCGTAAAACGTGCACTCGGTAATCAAAATTTTGCTGTTCGCCACGTAATCGAGCTGCGCGAAATCGGCGTACTGTGTGTCACCGAGATAACTGACAATCGGCAGCTCGACGGGATAATCGATTGTCACTCCCTGTTTTTTCAGCTCGACAATCTGCGGCCCGGTAAGCTGCAAATACTCCTCTTTGAGCTTCTTTCGCTTTTCGATTATTGCATATCCCACAGAACCTTTGGTATGATTCGTCGGAAACACCCTCGCGAAAAGATTCGGCTTAATCTGGTACTCCTGCCCGACCTTGACTGCGACGAGGTTCGCCGGGATTCTGCTGCCGTCAAGTTCTTCCCACGCGCTTATAATCTGCCGAATCGGCTTGAGCATATTTTCAGGAGCCAGCACCATCCCCGCTTTTTGCCCCATGAAATTCCTGTGCGAAAGATAATAAGCAATCCCCGCGCAGTGGTCGATGTGCCCGTGCGTCAGCAGCACGTTATTTATCGAAATCATCTGGTCGGGCGCTTTACCGATATCGAAGCAGACGTCAAGCTGCGGCAGGGCGATTACCGTCTCTTCAGCCGCTACCGAATAGCCGATGATTTCCAAATCGTCTATTTCGAGCCTTGCTAAGTTGTGACTGGGCATACCATTTTTTCCAAATCAGCCAAAACGCCAATAGTAGACCCCGCCCGCCGCGATGTCAATTATTTTGATTTTCGTCCGCTATTATGTATTGTAAGATAGTCACTGTTAATTGCAGGGAGTTTATCGTGCCTGATACGAGGACACACAGAGGTTCAGCGCCGGGAGATGCTCAATTATTCGGCCCGGCTCAAATTACTCTGCTGCGTTCAGCAGTTGAGGATTATTCGTTGCTTCTGACCCGCGGCTACGCCGAGAAAAGCGCGTTAAAGCTCGTCGGTGACAGATTCGAACTCACCCATCGCCAGAGACTCGCTGTTATGCGAAGCTCCTGCTCCGATGAGCAGCTCCAATCACGAAACGCCCGTCGTCTAAAACTAAAATCCATCCGCAAAAGCTCTCTCGCAATAGATGGGTACAATCTTTTGATAACAATCGAAGCGGCAATCAGCGGCGCATTTATATTCGTCGGTCGTGACGGCTGCGTTCGTGACATCGCCGGAATCCACGGCACATACCGCAAAGTGGAAGAAACAACACCCGCATTGAAATTGATCATCGAATTTGTCAATTCGCTGAACCCCTCGGAAGTCGTCTGGCTGCTCGATAAG
>JBBABK010000067.1:2839-9264 GCA_041657685.1 Phycisphaerae bacterium
TCCAACAGCGGCAAACTCAAAACGCTTATAGAGGAGCTTTCTGATAACGCCGATTTTTCTGTAAGCCTTTCCAATAACCCCGACGCCGAGTTGATTACAACCAGTGCGATTGTCGCAAGCGCCGACGGAGTCGTTCTCGATAACTGCGCCCGATGGGTCAATCTTGCCGTACAAATTATTGCCGATAAAATTCCTTCTGCCCGAATCATCGATCTGTCACAAACTTGAATCGGGGGGGGTCGTTGCCGTAATTCAGCTCGTAAATTTCTGAATTGCAATTTGTCATAAATTACTTATTATATGCGGCACGATAGACGGAAATTTCACAGTTTTTACAGGAAGAAGAAATGCAGACCGTTGAACAGGATTTGAAAACTTCAGTCCCGTTAACCGAATCCGTATCGCGAAAAGCCCGGCTTCTCCAATTCGCCAAATGGTGGCCGATGCTGCTCGGTCCGGCTGCTATGCTCATCGTTTATATCGCTAACGCCGACCGGCAGGAGCAATATGTTTCCAAAGGGCCGAACGAACGCATTGCACTAATACTGCTTGCGGTGCCGCTTATAAATTTTCTTTTGCAATCCGCTGTTTTTAAAAGAGGCTTCTGCCTTTTTATGGCGTGTTTGAGCGCAGCGTTCTTTTGCCGTGAATGGCATTTTCCGGGGACAAGCGTTGGAATTTACATAGCCCTTGCAATGTTGGCTTTCTGGGCAATTAAAAGAAAAGATGATTTCGAGCAATACATCGGCAGGGGTTCATTCAGGATTTGGCTGATTGCGACATTCGCGACGTATCTGCTCTCGCAGTTAATCGCGCGTCGGGTATTTCATTACGTCAATCTGCCCCTCGAAGAACACCTGCATATATATTTCGAGGAGACAGTGGAAACAACCGCTCATTTAATGCTGCTCGCAGCGAGTTTCGCCGCGTGGAAGCTCGGCTTAAAACACAAATCGCCAAGAATCAGAGAGTAATTCAACCGTTTTGAAATTTGATATTTAATGTTTGAGTTTTATTTATAGTTGCCCGATGTCCTCGTTCCATAATTCAGGCTCGGCGTCGATAAAATCCTGCATCATATTTTTACATTCTTCGAGATTCAAATTAACGACCTCAACGCCCATCGACCGCATAAAATTCCCGGCCCCTTCGAAGGTTTTTGATTCACCGGCGATGACCTTCGCGATGCCGAACTGCACAATCGCCCCTGCACAAAGATAGCAGGGCATCAGCGTCGAATAAAGCGTTGTGCCTTTATAGCTGCCGATTCTGCCCGCGTTGCGCAGACAATCAATCTCCGCGTGTATAATCGGGTCATTTTCCTGAACGCGCTTATTATGACCTCTGCCGATGATTTGCCCGTCTCTGACCAAAACCGACCCGATAGGAATCCCGCCTTCGCTCAGGCCTTTTTTCGCCTCCGCAATCGCCGACTGCATAAATAATATCGTCTTATCCTGTTCTTTTACCTTCGTATTCATGCCCACTTCCCTTATCTCATTCGTTTTATCTGTTCATTCAGTGTAATCATAACAATCAGCGAAATCAGTGATAAAAAATTGGCCGTGAGTCGTTACTCACGGCCATGGCGGTGTTGGAGCCTTCCTTGCGGAGTCAGAATTTTTTGTTTATCACTCCCCATTCCCGCGTTCGCTTCGGTCAGCGGCTTTCCTGGTACTCCTCGTATTTGACTTTGAGGTATTCGCCTGCCTGACAGCCTTTTTCCTTCATAAAATCCACACACCGGTGAAGTTCCACGCTGAACCTCTGCGCGAACTGGTCCGATTTGAAATCCGACCACGAGAAATTTTGCCCGGCCTGTGTTACGCCTTCGCTTTGGTCGGATTCGACCGGAACCGTTACGTAAATGGCCGTGGCGAAACCGGCTAAATAGACGATTAGAAGAAGAATAAATTTGCCTCGTAATCCCCTCATAATCCGCAACCGCCCCCGTTTTAGATATACCCCATTTGAGTCGTCTGCTGCAGACGCCTCTACTACAAATATAAGAAGAAAATTCGCCCCTGCAAGTTACTTTCCGATTTTATCCAGAGCCGTCCTCAGAGCATCACAAACCGTATTTGCGTCCTCTCTAATAAGGTTATTATAGAACGGTAGCGCAATCGTCCGCTCGCAAATCTTATCCGTAACCGGAAAATCTCCCTTTTTATAACCGAACTGCTCGACCATAAAGGGCTGCAAATGCACCGGCGTAAAATAATTGCTCACCTGCACTCCCGACTCCAGCATCGATTGTATAATGGCGTCACGGTCAGAATGCGTATATTGCTCGGTCAGCCGAATCACGTAAACGAACCAGTTCACGTCGCATCCGTTTTCCGCTACCGGCAATATAATCCTTTCCTCTTCTGCTAAAAGTTCCTGATACAGATTCGCCGATTTTCTCCGTGCCTTTTTCATCTCCTCGATTCGCGATAGCTGCACAATCCCCAGCGCGCAGTTTATATCGCTCAGCCGGAAATTATATCCAAGCCGTTCGTGCCCCAGCCATCCGCCGCCCTTGCCGCGCCCCTGATTCCGAAGTGAGCAGCACATATCTGCCAACTCGTCATCATCCGTCAGTATTATTCCGCCTTCGCCTGTCGTCATCTGCTTGTTGGGATAGAATGCGAATGCGGACATTTTGCCGAAGGTGCCGCATTTTTTGCCGTTCAACGATGAGCCGAGTGCTTCGCAGCAGTCTTCAAGAATCGGGATGTTATGCTCGGCTGCGACTCGGCTGATTTCGTCGAAACCCGCGGGATTACCGAACACCTCGACGGGAATTATCGCCTTGGTTTTGTCCGTGATTTTGGACGCGATTTGCTCCGGGTCGATGTTCATACTCACCGGGTCGATATCCGCAAATACCGGCTTGGCGCCGACCATTAACGCGACGTTGGACGTGGCGATAAATGTAAAAGGTGTTGTTATGACCTCATCGCCCGGGCCGACGCCCATCGCCAGCAGGCACAGATGCAGAGCACTTGTGCCGCTGTTGACCGCGACGGCACGTTTGACGCCGATGTAATCGCAAAAGCCCTGCTCGAATTCGCCCAGCTTCGGGCCGAGCGACAGATTCGGCGTCTTGAGAACGTCAACGACAGCCTGTATTTCGAGTTCTGTTATGTCCGGCCTGGATAAATGCACTTTCATTATCGTCTCCAAAGTTGTTAATCGAATAGAACATTTTATCGTTTCAAGTCGCTAAATCAAATCCATTTTCCAAGATGCAGGCGGCGGTCAAACAGAATTGATTTATGGGACGTATAATATATCGAAAGGGTGTTCACAGAAAAATTCACGATTAAGAGGGGGTTTTGGTTAACAAGGTCTGAATATCCGCCGAAGATGTCCGCGTAATAGTTGCGTAACACTACGCATTTTGGGGAGTATATATGATGGCCAAAGGTAAAAATGTGCTTACAACCGGAGACGTGGCAAGGATATGTCACGTGGCACCGCGGACCGTCAGCAAATGGTTCGACAGCGGGCAGCTAAAGGGCTATAGAATACCGGGCAGCAGAGACCGCAGAATTCCGGTCGGCGAGCTTGTGCGCTTTATGAAGATGCACAATATGCCCACCGACGCGCTGCCGGTCGGCAAGACGCGAATTCTAATCGTTGATACCGACGCAGACTCGGCCGATGTGCTTGCGAACAAGTTGAAAGATAAAGCGGATTACGAGATTGAAGCTGTCCGCACGACTTTCGAGACGGGCCTGGTCGCTCAGCGGTTTTCGCCGCACGTGATGCTGATTAGTCTGCTCAGCGGCGACATCGACGCGGGTGAGATTTGCAGGAGCGTTCGCTCGGATGAGGATTTGCAGACGGTCAAACTCATTGCCGTTGCGAATCATCTCGGCGAAGCGGAGCGGTCAGCATTGCTGCAAAAAGGTTTCGACGGCTACATCAGCAAGGACACGCCGGTCGATGAAATGGTTCGAGCCATAGAAAGAGCAATCGCAATCATTTACTAAGTGTAATTTTAGTATCGCTTCCAAAAACGGTGGTGTTTCCGTGTTTACCGAAATCCTATGTCAACATGGGTATTTCTTCAGGAATGGTCCCATAAACCCCGGGATGACCTAAATTTTTAATTCACGCTAAAATCAATTTTTCCTCTTTTTGGCATAACAAGCCCGATTTAACACCGGTAACAGCCCACTTAACGATTATATGGACTAGGCCGGTAATTACATCTCTAAAGTCGGGATTATTAGTAATACATTACCCCTTTATTTGCCGAATTAACACGGTGACATTGTATTGGCATCTGTGCATTTGTAAGACGTCCGTAGAAACCCTGACTTTGCGTGTTGTTGGTTAAAGATGCTGGATAATAACCAAATACAAGGCCCTATTGTAGATGGAGAAAAAAATGGAACTTAGAGACAATTTACGTAAAAGTAATCGTCAAATTCTGAACTCTGTAATTTTCTTAGTAGTGGCGGTGTTAATTATACCCGCTTTCGCAATTCCGGTTAACGACCCGTTCTTGTCCGTTGATCTTAACGATGACGGAAGCCCGACGCAAACGGGATGGGATGGCTGGGATATAACTGACGCAGAAGCTGCGACCGGAGTCCCTATTGTTCAAACGTTCGGCAGTGTTACGGTTACAATGACTCCAATTGGCTACGACAGCGGCAGTAACGGAGAAGGTGCTAATATGGTTTACACTGCCGGTCAGCCGGACGGCGACGAGGAATTGCAGGACTTCTTACGGGTAGAGCGCAATACCGGCATCGGTTTAGGACAGCATATGATAGTGCTACAGTTCAGCGGCTTAAACCCTAATGCCCAGTATGAAGCAACAATGCTCTGCTTCGACCAGGCCAATAACGGTAATGAGACAAGCTATATGGCTTTCGATACAAGGAACCCTGCCGATTATACATATAATAATGGATGGGATAATTACTGGCCGGCAGTCGGCGGTGTCAATGCAAATTACGCGCCTGATGTAAACAGTAGTACCAATCCATTTTACGGCGACCTTCTTGGGAGAGTGTTAATGAGTGGAAGTTGGCCGTATGATAAACCGGGAAGGGCATATTATTATTCCGACAGCGGTTTCGCCCTTGCCGATGCGAACGGGGAGATGACGCTTTATCTTTGGAATGATTCGGATGAATGGGGTGCAAATTTGATTTCCATTCTTGATGCTTTTGAGCTGGGTGAGCCGAATTACACCTGGAACGGAAGCAGCAGCAACGTATGGACAAGCGGCGACAACTGGCTCGGCGGAGCGGCCCCGATTGACGGCGTGAGCGTATATGACACGCTCGTATTCGGTCCTAATGATACAGGTGACAGAACAATCACCGGCGCGGATATAGATATCGATAAGATAGAGGGCATCAGCTTTGCCGGTGCGGCTGGCGCGTACAGCATAACTGGTACAGGAACTTTTGATATCGATGCGGGCGGCTCAATCACCGGCGACGGCGGATATGAGCATACGCTCAACGTCGGACTCGTTACCAACAGCGGCGGCGGAATAAACTTCGAAGGCGATGATGATTATATCGTAGGCGGAGTCGTCAGCGGCGCAGGCGATGTTAATGTAGCAGATGATGTCAAGCTGACGCTGAACGGAACTAATACTTATACCGGCGACACGACAATGAATACCGGCAGTACCATAGTGCTCGGCAGCAGCAGCGCACTTGGAATCGGCGGCGGATTGACACTCGCCGGCGACGCGACTTTGCAATCGAACAGCGATACGGTTTCGGTCAGCAACACAATTGATAACGGAGGCAATACGCTGACTGTTTCAGGTACGAATAATCTCGGCCTGACCGGCGTCATTTCCGGAGCGGGAGATATTTCAAAAAGCGGCACAAGCGTTTTGACGCTCGGCGGCAATAACACATTTACCGGCGGCGTGACGTTAGGCGGCGGAACAATAATTCTCGGTCACAACAATGCGCTTGGTACGGCTGGGCTGACCCTTGGCGGTGCCGGCGCTCTTCAGTCAAATAATGATTCACGCTCGGTAAGCAATGACATCGATAACGGCGGCAATGCGCTGACGGTTTCGGGAGCTTATGACCTGGAGCTTAGCGGTATCATATCAGGCACCGGCGCATTGACAAAATCCGGCACGAGTACTTTGCTACTCAGTGGAGTAAATACCTACACCGGTGCGACTACAGTCTCGGCCGGCACGTTAAATCTTA
Source organism: Phycisphaerae bacterium (assembly GCA_041657685.1). GTDB lineage: Bacteria > Planctomycetota > Phycisphaerae > Sedimentisphaerales > Anaerobacaceae > JBBABK01. The sequence goes on from JBBABK010000067.1 coordinate 9,028, forward strand.
GCGGTTCGCTTGCCAGCGCCGTAACGGTTGGTGATGGCGGAACAATTATGGGCACAGGAACTTTCGGCAGCAACGTCACGCTGAATAGCGGCGGCTCGTTCGCCCCGGGCGCGAGCATCGGTACAACTTACATTACCGGCAACTATTTACAGAACAGCGGCTCTACTCTCGAAGTGGAAATTGCCAAGGCGCTGGACGACAGCCTTTCCCGTGATTTGCTTGACGTAACCGGCCCAG
>JBBABK010000068.1:0-1041 GCA_041657685.1 Phycisphaerae bacterium
TGATTTTAATAAAAAACGGAGAGGGCGGGATTCCGAAACAACATCGGGCTCTCGCTTCGCTCGTGTCGAACCCGCGTACTGCCGCTGCGCGGCAGGCGTGTCCTCATCCCGTCTTAAGAATATCGCCGAAGGCGCTCCTTAATTTTGATTTTTAATTTTTGATGTTTGATTTTAATAAAAAACGGAGAGGGCGGGATTCGAACCCGCGGTACCCGAAGGCACACTGGTTTTCGAAACCAGCTCGATCAGCCGCTCCGACACCTCTCCGAAATAGTCATTAGTCGATAGTCGTTAACGACTTCGTCAACGGGGTCCATTTTACGCGATTTTTCTTAATAGTCCAGCTTGTCTTGCAGGCTTTTTGATGGTAGCATAACGAATCGGGAATTTGGAGACATTAATTTTGAAAGGGACGAAAGATGACCGGTTTAAAGGTTATTCTGTGGCTCACGGGAATTATGTGCCTACTGGCGATTATTGGTTTGTTCATATCCTTTACGACATTTCAGAACTTCGCCGGGTATTTCGGCGTCGAACAACTGCAGGATACGCCGTTTATGAACTATCTCCTCCGCGTTTTATCGGTCACGTTCGCGGCGATTGGGATTTACTTCATCATTCTGGCGACTGCTCCGCTGCGGTACGGCGTTTTGATTCCGTTCTCGGCTATCGCATCGATAATCATCGGTGCGGCTTGCCTGATAACCGGCTACGTTGTAAAAATGCCCGCCAAGTGGTTCATGGCTGACGCTTTAGCGTGTTTGATTCTCGGCGTTCTGATTTATATTTTCTGGTTCAAGGCAAAAGCTAAACCGGTCGCTTAAGAAGAGATTTGACCGACGATTTTTTTAATGGCCGCTGCTGAATCGTGTAGAGCCTTTTGTTCATTTTCAGCGAGTTCGGCGCGGATTATCATCTTGATTCCGCCCGAACCGACAACGCACGGTACGCTGAGACAGACATCGTCTAATCCGTACTCGCCGGTCAGCAAACTTGAAACGGTGAGGATGCTGTTTTCGTCTCGCAAAATCGCCTGCGTGA
>JBBABK010000068.1:1051-9179 GCA_041657685.1 Phycisphaerae bacterium
CACCAGTGACAGCCCGATGCCGTAATAGGTCGAGCCTTTATAATCGATGATGTGATATGCGCTGTTGCGAACCTGCTCGGCTATGTCACGATGATGAACTTTGTAATCGCATATATTGCACGTCTCGCAGTATCGCTTAATCGGCACGCCAGCGATATGCGTCATACTCCACGCCGGCACTTCGCTGTCGCCGTGCTCGCCGATGATGTAACTGTGAACATTGTGCGAATCGACCTTGCAGTGGCTGCTCAGCAGGTACTTGAATCTCGCCGTGTCCAGAACCGTGCCCGAACCGATGATTCGTTCCCTGGGCCAGCCGAGCTGTTTCAACGCGACGTAAGTCAATGTATCCACAGGGTTTGTGACGATTACTGTAACGCCGGAACTGTTCTGTTCGGCTATTTGGTCACATACCGAACGAATAATGCCTGCGTTTTTCTGAATCAGTTCCTGGCGTGACTGGCCCGGCGACTGCTTTGCACCGGCCGTTACGACAATCAGGTCCGCATCGGCGCAGTCGGCATAACTGCCGTGTTTGATATGCACCGGCGGCACGAACGGCAGCCCGTGCGAAAGGTCCATCACCTCGCCTTCGACGCGGTTTTCATCGATATCAACCAGCGCGATTTGCCCAGCCGTCCCCGTCGGCAGCAGGGCGTATATGTAAGCGGTGCCTACCGAACCCGCCCCGATTACCACGACTTTTTTCTGACCGGCCTGCATAAGAACCTCTCTTCATAAATAAGTCTTTAGCAATTTACGAAATCAATAATCCTTTGTGCGGGATAATCAATCAACGTTGTTTTTGTTTTCGTTTCGTCTGCGCAGAAAAAATTGCTGCAGCAGGGCGGTGCAATCCTCGGCCAGTACGCCGCTGGTTACTTCGAGCTGGTGATTTAGCCTTTCGTCAGTGACGATATTATACAAACTCTTAACCGCACCCGTTTTCGGGTCGTCGCAGCCGTAAACCAATCGGTCAAGCCTCGCCAGTACCAGCGCGCCCGCACACATCGTGCAGGGTTCGAGAGTGACATAAATCGTGCAGTCGTTAAGCCGCCAGGTCTCAAGAGCAGCCGCTGCCTGTGTCAATGCGATAATCTCAGCGTGCGCGGTCGGGTCTTTTAGCTGTTCGCGCTGGTTGTACGCCTTGGCGATGATTTGCCCGTTATGGACGATTACCGCGCCGATGGGGACATCGCCGTTCTCCTCGGCTATTTCCGCCTGCCTGAGAGCCGCCTGCATATATATCTGGTCCTGGTCGTTCATTGCATTTCTTAAAAATACTGCAAACTTGATGTTCGTATACAATTAGGATAATATCAAACCATTCTTTACGAAAGAGGAAAAATGAAAACCGTCGGCTGGGAACATTTTAAAGCGCGACTGATAATGCGTAAGGCGACTTTAATCGTGCTAATCGCGTTCACATCGCTGTTGCCGCTGACATTCCTCGACCTCAACGAGCCGACACGCTCACTCGTTGTTTATAAGCTGCTTGCCAAGGCCGGTTCACTTTGCGGTACGGTCTTGATATTATGGCAGTTCCTGCTCGGTTTTCGCACCGCCGTCGGCAAATTAATGCGGGATTATTTATGGGTACTCGCAGCGCATAAGCAAATTGGGAAATATATCCTGCTGCTCGTTGTGCTGCATCCGATATTTATTACGCTGTATTACATCGAAAAGAAAAATATCAATCCGCTGCTGCTGGAGGGAACCGCGTATTTTGATTGGTGGGTGCTCGCAGGAATTTTTGCGTTTGTACTGTTTCTCGCGGTAGTGCTTACAAGTGTTTTCTGGCGGGAACGCCTTGGCAGAATAAAATGGTATTCTGTACACATTTTAAGTTACGCGGCTCTGGCGTTAGTGCTGGGGCACGGTTTCGCCCTGGGAAGTACTATCGGCACAACCGGCGCATATTATTTCTGGACAGCGTTATCGTTAATTGCGGCGAGTTTTTTAATTTACAGATTGAGTTGTCGCGCCGGGTTTATGAGCGCAAGATGCGTAGTTACAAATGTTGAAAATATCAGGCACAATGTCACACGGATAAGCTGCGAGCCTCTCGGCAGAAAATTAAATCCTCGCCTCGGCCAATTCGTGTTTTTCAGAAGGGGACTTAAAGGCCGAATTCACCCCTTTACCGTTTCGCATTATGAACCCCAGACTGGAGAATTGAGTATTACGGTCAAAGCTTTTGGGAGTACAACGCAAAATTTGCAGAAAATTAAAACGGGCGAAACTGTGTATATCGACGGGCCTTACGGCGTATTTTCGCAGGCGGCTTTGACAACGAACAGGCCTATAGTGATGATTGCCGGTGGTATCGGAATAACGCCTTTCACGCGTCTTTTCGAGGAATTAGCGTATGAGCCGGACCGCGAACTGCACCTTTTTTACGCAAATAAAAAGAAACATCAAATCCTGTATAAGGAAGAGCTTGAAAACAAAGAGACTGTAAATGTTATTCACGTGCTCAGCGACCAGCCCGAATACCATGGAGAGACGGGATATATTACAACTGATGTCCTGAAGAAATATCTGCACAGGCCTTTAGATGAGTACGAATTTCTGATTTGCGGCCCGCCGGAGATGACGGAAGAACTCGAAAGTGCGTTAACGCAAGATGACGTGCCTTCGGCCCAGATTCATCATGAGCTTTTCGGCTATTGAATTATGAAAAATCCTAAATAAAATCAATAATATCCTGAATTTCAAAAACCTCCTTGTTTTAATGCCGATTATGTTGTATAATGTAATAATATGCGGCGGAAGATAATCTATAGTCTTACTTTTTTCTGTATTTAAATCCAATTGAGAAAAAAAGGAGTTCTGTTTTTATGACTATTGAAACCCAAAGCTTAGGTAAAAAACAGCAGCATATTTTCGATACGATAGACGTTAATTCGGCAAGTTCACGGTGGCACGACTGGAAATGGCAGATAAAACACTGTGTCCGCGACCTCGATACCGTTGAAAGGCTGTTGGGAATCGAACTGTCTGCCGAGACGCACGAGGCTTTCAAACAAACCATCAAAAAATTCCCGATGTCTATAACGCCTTATTATCTGTCACTTATAAATACCGACAATGTTATGAATGACCCCGTGTTTAAGCAGTCATTTCCGTCGCCGCTGGAGTTAGTGACAAAGAATTGTGAAATGTCGGACCCGCTGCACGAAGATAAGGACAGTCCTGTTCCCGGAGTCGTGCATCGTTATCCTGACAGGGTACTGCTGCTGGTGAGCAATATGTGCTCGATGTACTGCCGGCATTGCACCCGCAAACGCAAAGTGGGTGATATCGATTCGATTCCAGACAAAGAGCAGATTGCAAAAGGCATTGAATACATTCGCAAAACCCCGCAGGTGCGCGACGTCCTGCTCAGCGGCGGAGACCCGTTTTTGCTTTCGGATGAAAAGCTGGAATGGATTTTGTCGCAGCTTCGCCAAATCGAGCATTTAGAAATAATCAGAATCGGCACTCGCACGCCGGTGGTACTGCCGCAGCGCATAACCAACGAGCTTGTTTCGATGCTGAAAAAGTATCATCCTCTCTGGATAAATACCCATTTCAATCATCCTCGCGAACTGGCCGCCTCATCGAGGCATGCCCTGGCAAAACTCGCCGATGCGGGAATCCCGTTAGGAAATCAATCCGTACTGCTCGCGGGCGTTAATGACTGTCCGCGAATTATGAGGTCGCTCGTGCACAAGCTCGCCTATAATCGTGTCAGGCCGTACTACCTTTATCAGTGTGACCTGTCAGAGGGACTTTCGCATTTCCGCACGCCGGTTGGAAAAGGCATCGAAATTCTCGAAAGCCTGATTGGACACACCAGCGGATTCTGCGTTCCGACTTATGTTATTGACGCTCCCGGCGGCGGAGGCAAAATCCCGGTTATGCCGAATTATTTAATCTCATGGTCAACGAATAAAGTTGTGTTAAGAAATTACGAGGGCGTTATCACCACTTACAAAGAGCCGGACTCCTACGAACCCTATTTTTGTGACAGGGACTGTGACAACTGCAACCTTCAGCTCGATTTGGCTGATGCTGATGAGCGAAAATCAGTCGGTATCGAACAGGTGCTTTCTGATTACGATAAAACGATTTCACTCGTACCGTCATCCAACGCAAGACATATCCGCAGAGACGGTTTTTGATGGAAGACAAGCGAGACAAAATCGAGATTTTTCATAACGCGCTGATTCAGCACGGTCCATTAAGCAACAGAATTTATCTGATGAAGCTGAATGACGCCGACGCGAAAAAGCTGGCCGACGAGATGGAAAATCTGGCGAACAGCAACGGCTATACGAAAATTTTTGCCAAAGTGCCTGTGCATCAGGCGGACATTTTTATTGGCAGCGGCTATCAATCCGAAGCTGTTGTCCCCGGCTTTTATAAAGGCAGGCAAGACGCACTGTTTTTAGCTCGCTATTTCGACCCCGACCGCCAAAAGGAAACCGCGTCGGAGGATATTGAAAAAATCATTGATTTGGCTCGGAATAAAGGGCAGCTTGGCATCAAAGCTGTGCAACTGCCTGCCGGCGCAGTTCTTAGACAATGCAATCCGGATGACGCAGCGGCAATGAGCGGCCTTTACAGCCGGGTCTTTCCGTCATATCCGTTTCCAATTGACAATCCTGACTATATTGCCAGGACTATGCGGGAGCATATAGTTTATTTCGGCATTGAAATTGAAGGCAAATTAGTTTCGCTGTCTTCGTGCGAAATGGACACAGACGCCCAAAACGTCGAGATGACGGACTTCGCTACGCTGCCGGAATTTCGCGGAAGCAGTTTTGCCGGCCTGTTGCTTGGGTATATGGAAAATCAAATGCGGCTTTCTAAAATGCTGACCGCCTATACAATCGCAAGGTCGGTCTCGCACGGAATCAATATCACCTTCGCAAGGGCGGGCTACACATACGGCGGCAGACTCATCAACAATACGAACATCTCCGGCAAAATCGAAAGTATGAACGTCTGGTATAAGAGTTTGCACTAACCCGCCTTTTGGCACATCCGCAAAATATCTTGCAAATCGTCCCGCGATTTTGTAAATTGCGGCTGTTTATGGCGGTGTAGCTCAGCTGGTTAGAGCGTGGGATTCATAAGCCCAAGGTCGTCGGTTCGATTCCGACCGCCGCTATTGTAGTTTTGAGTTATGAGTCGTGAGTTTTGAGTTTTTTCAATAGTTTTTACTTTTTATTTTTAATTTTTACTTTGTTTTTTGCTGCCCCCATCGTCTAGTGGTCTAGGATACATGGTTCTCATCCATGTGACAGGGGTTCGAGTCCCCTTGGGGGTATTCCGACTTATCGGAATAGAGCATTTGAGCAGGTGAACATTTGAACGGCAGAGAAAATGTAAATGCTCAAATGCAGTCTCCTGTTCTACTTTCCATTGTTCAATAAAAATTTCTTCGTGTCTCTTCGTGTTCTTCGTGGTGAAAAATTGGAATGTGTGTTTGTTGTGGTAATTTAATGTTCAACAAGATCATCCCAAGGTACTATTGGAATTTTTCTAGGTAATTTGAGATTCGGAGCGACTTTTTCTGTGAAGTGCTCAAAATATTGAAATTCACCAACAATTCTTGGCAAAACTATCAGGGCCACATCGTTGAAGTCAAAACCATAAGATTTTGTGGAACGCCATTCTCTCTCACAATAAATAGTACCGAATTCATCTCGATCAAATGTTTTTACAAATGCCACAAAATTCTCAAGATTCTTTTTGATTTTAGAAATAGCCATTTCAAATGAATCTGTTTCCTCTTCAATATCATCTATATACGTATCAATATTTATATAATCATAGTCGCTAACTTCTGATGCTATTTCATATGTTGCGTTGCGTATCATATTGGGATCGGCATAATCCAGAAAAGAAAACCCTCTGTATATCGAGCGAATTATTGGAGTATCATGTAAAGTATAAAATACAGGGTTAAAGCCTGCCTGTATAATGGCATCTCGATGAAATCCAATTGCAAATTTTCCATATCTATATGCATGATACCGAAGATGTGGTGCAGGTATGTCAGATAAGCAACAAATTGAAGAAGACTCAATATCTATTGGAACGTTTAAATGAGTTTCATGTTTTTTGGTCTTGAGATTGAATTTCCTTCGTTTTGGAAGAATTGCTCTTACTACTTCCTTGTATGAGCCGAGCCGTAGCTCCTTGGTCCGCATTATAGATATGAGATTCTTATATGCCATATTAGCAGGCTTGGGGGATACATTCTGTTTTTTTCTCTTCTTGTTCCATTTAGGCCCTCCAGTAAAATGCCAGAGTATTTTTGAGACTGTACCCGGAGAAATATCTTGCTCTATGGTCATTATGACTTTCAATAATATTTTTTATCAGTTACGCAAATATGCCACCTGTTTCTTGCAGTCGTATTATCCCTTCTTTATTCTCGATTTGCAATAATCTAACCATTTTTACAGGCGAGAAACGCCCGAAGGTCGAATCCTTGACTTTGCACGAAATTAGCATTAAAAATGCACCTTGATTTGTGTAATTATTTTGCAGCGGGAGGAATACAATGCAGCCACTGGTTTTACTGCGGCACGGCGAGAGCGTCTGGAATAAGGAAAATCTCTTTACCGGCTGGACCGACGTCGGCCTGACCGATAGGGGAGTGCAGGAAGCGAACGACGCGGCCGAACTGCTAATCCAGAATAACTACGCGTTCGATATCGCGTTCACCAGCGTCCTCAAACGCTCGCTCGATACGCTCGACATCGTCCTGCGAAAAATGCAACTGACCGACATCCCGATTGAAAAATCCTGGCGGCTGAACGAACGCCATTACGGCGCATTACAGGGTCTTAACAAATCTCAGACAACCGAAAAATACGGCGAGCAGCAGGTCCATATCTGGCGACGAAGCTATGACGTTCGTCCGCCGGCCCTCGAAGAAAACGACCCGCGCCTGCCGGCTAAAGACCCGTTATATAAAGACATCGAGCCGAGTTTGCTGCCGAGAACTGAGTGCCTCAAAGACGTGGTCGCGAGATTCCTGCCGTACTGGAACGCTGAAATTGTGCCGGTACTGAAAGATGGCAAAAAAATCCTGATTTGCGCCCATGGCAACAGTATGCGTGCACTGGTGAAATATCTCGATAATGTACCTGACGAAGAAATCTCGGAATTGAATATCCCGACCGGTGTGCCGCTGATTTACGAACTGGACGAGCAGCTTGGGCCCATACGGCATTTTTATCTCGGCGACGCCGAAGAAATCGAACGCAAAAGAAAAGAAGTGGCGAATCAGGCAAAGCGAAAGTGATGAATCAGCAGAGTCAAAACCGATATAATAAAAGATGAATAAAGAGGAACTGCTCAATCAGCTTGCGCATACGAGGAATAATTACATCCTCGGCCTTGCTGCGCTTTCGGTTTTCAATTCGGGCCAGGCCGAGCCGCTGCTGGCCCGTCACGCGGCCGCGTTCGGCGATTACACCGTTACGTTCGACCAGGTAGCCGAGTTGCTGCGGAAAAAACCCGACCACGAAATCGTATTATCCGAGTTCAACAAGATGCTGATGCGTGCGACGATTATCGAGGCGTTCGAGCATATCAAGGAATACTGTCAGAACACAAACCAATACCCGCTCTTCAAGCAGCAGCCTTGGTACGAATTCGCGAGGATTATCCGCAACTTCCTCTCGCACAACTGCCGCTTCATTATCAATAAATATGACAGCGAGCGGTTGCCAATCAAGTGGGGCGATATTGAAATCACCGAGCAGATGAACGGCGGGGGACTCGAGGCAGGCTCGTTCGGCAACATCGAAACATGGGAGCTATTCCAGCAGCTTACGGATTTCGTCGAAAAAAAACTGCAATAACGGATAGCCGGATGGACCATAAATTGTGTTCAAGGAGTCGGGCCAAAGGAGATTTTCATGTTGAAATACAGATGGTTTTTCCCGGTATTAACGAGTTTACTGCTTTGTGCTGTTTCCGCTCAATCACAGGATCCCGGACTGGCGAAACTGTCTGAGCACGTTTACGCCGCGGCCGGTTTTAAAAACCCGACTATCAGAAGAAGTTTCGGAGTTAACAGCGGTGTTATCGTCGGTGACGATGGCGTGCTGGTTATCGATAC
>JBBABK010000069.1:0-9162 GCA_041657685.1 Phycisphaerae bacterium
ATATCGGCGTATCGACCAGCGTAAAACCGTTGTCGTTGAAAAATGAACGAATCGCTTCGATGACTGTATGGCGGATTTTGCCGATGCACCACTGCCTCTGGCTGCGCAAATGCAGATGCCGGTTCTGTAGTAAAAAATCAATCCCGTGCGTCTTCGGCGTAATCGGATAATCGCTCGATTCGCCGATTATTTTCACATCCGTCACCGCAAGCTCGTATCCGCCGGGGCTTCGCGGCTCCTCTCGAACCATCCCGGTAACGCATAATGACGACTCCTGCCCGAGGTGTTTTAATTGCTCGAATGTTTCATCCGGAACCTTGCATTGTTCGACAATGCATTGACACAGCCCTGTCCCGTCCCGCAGAACGAGAAACTGCACCTTGCCGCTGCTTCGGCTGTTATACAGCCAACCGCAAAGCGTAACTTCTTGCCCCGCATAATTTTTAAGCTCTGAAATAAAATTTCTGTTCATACTATTTAACCGTTTGTTTTTATCTTAATGACAATTTTCTTTACTTCGGCTGCTTGATTAAAGCTGCATCCCGGCAGGTGTGCATCTTGCGGAAACAGGATGCAAAACAGGCCGGGTTCGAGTTTAATTTGTGTCATTTCCGCGGGCGTTTGATAAAAGGCAATATCTTTTTGGCAATCATACTCCTGCGAAACCTTCAAACCTTCTAACGGCATATAACCAAGCAGTTCCTCACCTTCGAGCAGGAACTGGATGTCGATATATTTGCGATGCGCTTCTAACCTGCCTTCATCCATCGGCTTGGTTGTGTATCGCTGAATCGTGTAATAGATATTTTCGCCGTCAACGGGATATTTGCCGTCCTGTTTTGTTGCCAGAGATTTGTCTTTGAGAATCTCAAACGCCTTTGCGAAGCTGGCATTCACAACAGAATTTACCGCGGAGACCGCGGAGCACGCAGATTTAATTATATAATTCTTCTCTGCGGTCTCAGCGTGCTCGGCGGTTAAACTTATGTTCAGGCCGACGTACAAATCGGCGTTTTCGATTCTATCAAGAATCATTTTTACATATCCAGTTTTTCACGGAGGTACGTTTTCAACTGGTCGGTCGAAATCCGAACCTGTTCCATCGAATCTCTGTCGCGGACCGTGACAGTATTATCTTCGCTCGTCTGGCCGTCAACCGTCACGCAATAAGGCGTCCCTGCTTCGTCCTGCCTGCGATACCGCCTGCCGACCGCGCTCTTTTCGTCATAGAAACAATTGAAATACCTTTTCAAATCGTCATAAATCCGCCGTGCGATTTCCGGCATACCGTCCTTTTTGACTAACGGGAAAATCGCCGCCTTCACCGGCGCAAGAGCCGGCGAAAATCGCAGCAGGTTCCGCTGTTCGCCTCTGACTTCTTCCTCATCGTAAGCATCGACCAGGAACGCCAGCGTGCTCCTGTCGATGCCCGCGCTCGGCTCAATCACATACGGAATGAATCTTTTCTTTTCCTGGTCGTCGAAATACGACAACGGGCCTTTGACATAATCTTCCGCCTCATCCGCCAGTGTAACTTTTGTAAGGTCCCTGCCGTTTTCGTACCACTTATTCATCGTTCTCATTCCGCGCTGATGCTGGCGGAGGTCATAATCGGTGCGATTGGCGATTCCCTCAAGCTCCTGCCAGTCGCCCGAACCGAACGGAAATTTATATTCGACGTCGACGCACGCCTTGGCGTAATGCGCCAATTCGTCCGGGTCGTGGTCGCGAAACCGCAAATTCTCTTTTTTGATTCCCAGTTCCAGATACCAGTTAAATCGCCTTTCCTTCCAGTGCTCGTACCATTTTTCATCCGTCCCCGGCTCGCAGAAAAATTCTAATTCCGCCTGCTCGAATTCCCGCGTGCGGAAGATAAACGCCTTGGTCGTCACCTCGTTGCGAAAACTTTTGCCGATTTGCGCGATGCCGAACGGAATTTTCACCCGCGTCGTATCCAGCACGTTCCTGAAATTTGCGAAAATGCCCTGCGCCGTCTCCGGCCGAAGGTGGATTGTCATCGCGTCATCGACGTTCGCGCCCATCTGCGTCTCGAACATCAGTTTAAACGGCATCGGCTCTGTGAACTGGCCCACCGCGCCGCAGCCCGGACAGACTTTTCTGCCGAGGTTGTGCGGCGACACCTGTTCTGCTTCGATATCCGGATGCGCGGTATGTTCCTGTGCGTGCTCTGCGTCTTTATCCTGCAAATGGTCAACGCGGGTTCGCGTATTGCACTTTTTGCATTCAGCGATTAGGTCGGCGAACTTGTCCGCGTGTCCCGACGCCTTCCACACCATCGGGTGCATAAGAATGCTGCTATCCAGGCCGACCACGTCGTCGCGCATCTGGACGGTATACTTCCACCACGCCTTCTTTACGTTGTTTTTCAGTTCGACTCCGAGCGGGCCGTAATCGTAACAGCTTGCCAGTCCGCCGTAGATTTCGCTGGATTGAAATATGAATCCGCGCCTTTTGCACAATGATACGATGTCGTCGAGCTTCGTCAGTTTCGCCATAGAATAAATTCCTGAAAATGTTGAGCAACTTATAAGCAGGTCATTATATCGGCTTATCACTTAATTACAAGAACCGCCCCGGCCGTTCAAAATTTGACATAATCGCAATCTTGCCTGATAATATCGCGATGGAAGTGCTAAATACATTACTGCCGGTGTTTTTTATGATAGCCCTCGGTGCATTCCTGCACCGCGTCAAGTTTTTGTCCGACGAGGTCGTCACCGGCCTGAACGGTCTTGTTTTCTGGGTCGGCCTGCCGAGCTTGTTGTTTTATGAAATAATCATCGCCGAATACAATTATTCCCTCGCCGGCAAAACGTTCCTTGTCATCCTCGCCGCAACTATACTTTGTGTAGTGGCAGGTTATATCGTAGCTTTTCTTCTCAAAATGCCGAGCTTGTCGGTGGGCGCGTTCGTGCAGGGCGCTTTTAGGGGAAACCTATATTACATTGGTTTAGCCGTTCTGCTTTACAGCATCGCCGATTATAATCCGATTGACGCCGAGCGTATAAAGAACATCGCCATTCTTGTCCTTGCCTTTATTATTCCGATTTATAATTTCCTCGCCGTTATAATATTGCTCGCCGGCCGACAGCGGCTCGACCGGCGGGTTATACTCACGCTGTCACGGCAAATCGTCACCAACCCGCTAATCATAGCCTGCGTCGCAGGCGTGATTTACCAGTTTATTTTCCCGCCGCTTCCCGTTGCAATCTCGCGAACTCTCAGCGAGGTCGGCCAGATTTCTTTGCCGCTGGCTTTAATCGCCGTTGGTGCGGCCCTTGTACAGAGCAACCTCGGCAGCAGTGTTTTGTGGTCGGTTATCGCGACCGTTATAAAAATTGCGTTTGCTCCTGTCGTTGGCTTGCTTTTTGCGATGCTCTTAAACCTCGGCCCCGGCGAAACAAAAGTCGCTTTGATTATGCTGGCCTGTCCAACCGCCGCGGTCTCTTACGTTATGGCCGAGCAGCTCGGCGCCGACGAAAAACTCTCCGCCGCTATCGTTACCGTCAGCACGGTTCTTTCGATAATTTCACTGGGCGTCGTCCTCGCGGTTTATTGAAAAAAGAATCCAGGTGTGCCGATTAACCCTGCGGTTTTGCCGCCGTTAGACGAGCGTACTTTCGAGCGACCAAAACAGCCGGAATAACCAACAGCAGTAAATTGTATAAACATATTTTTATAAAAGGAACGATTCCTTTAAGTTCGTCTGATACTACCAGAACAAAAAATCCCGCCGGACTGAAGCTGACGAATTTTTCATTATCGAAAATGCCGCCGATTATGAGCGGCAGAATGACGTATACCACGCCGATAAACACAGCTAAAAGACCTATCCTGCTGCGTTCGGTCTGATAAGTTAAACCAAACTCCACGAGAAGCAGCAGAAAGATATAAAAACCTGCAAACGTCAGAATGACTAAAGTAAGACGAATAATGTCATAAGGCGGATGCGACTGGAAAATGGACGGTACCAAAAAGAACACGAATGACACAATCGCCCAAATTAAAAAAATCACAATACCCAATGCGACGTTGGACATTGTCAAAAAGACAAACCTCCGCCGGGCCGGTGACGAAATTTTTGTACGGTACGATGCGGCGAGCTCCTGGTAGCCCTTAATATCCAGCGACGCTCCGAACGGGATGAAAACAACCGGTACTATGGACAGCCACCAGTATGTCATCAACATCTCTTCCGTATATTTACACAGGTGCGGCAGCAGCAGACCCAGCAATATTGCTTCGTAACCAATAAGATAAAGCAGCGAGCCGAATCTCGTAAACAGCGGCATCAGGTCTTTGTTGAATTTCCTGATTATTCCGATGATATTCCACGCCGTAAAATACAGCATAATCAGTCCCGCAAGCACGAGCACCGGAAGCGTCAGGCCGTAAAACTTTGCACCCATTCCTTCGAGCTTGTTTACCTGGCTGATTGCAAATACCGCATGCATAAGGAAAGGAATGCCGAAAATAAGCAGCACTATAATTACCCCGACTTTACTGCCTTTGGCTTTAGTTTTGGAGCACAGCGATGAAAGCAGGCCGATTGTGTTTAGGAGAAAAGCCCCGCAAGCTAATGCAAACAGCGTTTCCAGCAGCATCTTCGAGCTGGTGGTTCCGATTACCCCGAAAAAGACCATAAAAACAAGATTGATACCCGCCAAAAGTAAAACAACGAGATTGCTGCCTATTAGAATGCCGAGCATTTTTTTATACGCTGGCAGCGGAAGCATCTTAAAGAAATCATAAGTGCGCTCGGTTTTTTCCGCGTTGATTGCCGAGCCGCAGTTTATTGCACCCCAGAGCAAAAGTATGAACGTTTCTAAAATCAGAAACTGAATATAAAGTGAATCGAATAAGCTGGATAAAGTTTTATATAAATCCTGCTGCAGGTATATGGAATAATTAATCAGCAGCATCAGGCCGATTACTGAAATATAAATGCCGACATAAACCCAGAACTGGGCCGGCCGCATAAGGCTGTATCTATATCTTCTTATCAGAGGATTATCGAACATTATTTCTCACTGCCTGCATTAATATTGCTTGCGGTTATTTTCATAAACAAATCTTCGAGGTTCTCTTTCTCTTCGTAAAAAGCAATTACTCTGACTCCCTGGTTGACCAGCGCGGCGTTAAGCTCGGCCAGATTTTCTTTAGGGCCGGATATTTCCGCGGTGACCGTATCACCCTGAGCGGTAATTAATTTAGCATAAGCGAATTGCTCGATGACACGGACGGCATTTTGCAGTTCATCGAGAATGCGTATCACAATTTTTTTAACGCTCGACAATCGTGATTGTATTTCATCAACGGAACCCTGCACGACGATTTGGCCGTGGTCCATTATCGCTATGTGCGAACAGAAACCGGAAAGCTCGGTGAGTATATGCGACGATATTACAATCGTTTTTCCTTCGCTGCTCAGCTTCGTAAGGATTTGCCGAAGCTGGATTCTCGCCTTGGGGTCAAGTCCCGAAGCAGGCTCATCGAGCAGGAAAATTTGCGGGTCGTGAACAAGCAGTACTGCCACTCCCATCCGCTGGACCATCCCGCGCGAAAGATGCCGGATTAAGGAATTGCGTTTTTCCTGCAAATCTACAAAATTGAGAACTTCATCGATTTTTTGCGGGATTGTTTCGGGACTAATGCCGTACGCTCTGGCGAAAAATTCCAGGCATTCCCAAAGCCGCAGGTCATTATAGAGATTAAAAAAATCGGGCATAAACCCGATATTTTTTCTGATTGCGAGATATTTGGTTGCAAGATTGTTGTTAAGAAGTTTTGCGGTTCCGGATGTCGGCCGCAAAAGCGTCGCCAGCATCCGCAGCAAAGTCGTCTTGCCCGCTCCGTTAGGTCCTATCAGCCCCCAAACCTGTCCCTTTTCGATAGTGACATCGAGGTCATTGACGGCCGTAAGGTCGCCGTATTCTTTACGAATTTTGTCTGTTTCAAGGACAGCCATAATATAATCCTGTTGAGACGGTGACAATTTTACTGCCTGTCAATTATTATACAAGATTTTTTTAATGTTTTTAAACGATTTCAATAATGAAACGGCTAATTGTTTGCTATTTCATTTTTGATTTGGTTCAGCAGGTTTATTGCTTCGAGCGGCGTGAGATTATTTACATCGATTGCGGATAATTTTTCCAGAACGGATTTGTGTTTCGCGACGCAAAGACTGTCCTCATCGGCCTCTTTGGTCTTGTTTCGGGAGAAATGTTCGCCGGCTGCTTCCTTCTGGAACGTATTTTCAAGTTCATCCAGTATTTCTTTAGCCCGTGACAAAATCGATTTCGGTATTCCCGCCAGTCTCGCGACGTGTATGCCGTAGCTCTTATCCGTTCCGCCGGGAATAATTTTGTGCAGGAACACGACTTCGTCCATCCATTCGCGGACGCTGACGTTGCAGTTTTTAACGTTCTTAAATAATTCTGCCAATTCTGTCAGTTCGTGATAATGCGTCGCGAACAGCGTTCGACATTTCAGCTTCGTCGCGATGTGTTCCGTAACCGCCCAGGCCAGTGACAATCCGTCGTATGTGCTTGTTCCCCGGCCGACCTCGTCGAGTATTATCAGCGACTTGCCCGACGCGTTGTTTATGATGTTGGCCGTCTCGGTCATTTCGACCATAAAGGTCGATTGCGCCCGCGTCAGTTCATCCGATGCCCCGATGCGCGTAAATATCCGGTCAACCGCCCCGATGCGTGCCTGCTTTGCGGGAATGAAGCTGCCTGCCTGCGCCATCAAAACCAAAAGAGCGACCTGCCTTATATATGTGCTCTTGCCGCTCATGTTCGGCCCGGTGATTATTACCACGTCGCCGTTCTCATCGCCGAGTTCGATATCGTTCGGCACAAATTCGGAACCGAGTGATTCCGCGAGAACGGGATGTTTACCCTCGATTATCGAAAGCTCCGTCGAATTCGTAACGGCGGGGCGGACATACCCTCTGCGTTTTGCGATATAGGCCATCGCGCTGAGGCAGTCAATCCTCGCAATCGTATCAGCCAGCTGCTGCAATCGCGTGACATACGTGCACGCGGAGCTTCGCACCTGTTCGAATAACTGCTGCTCGAGTGACAGAGCCTTTTCTTCCGCACCGAGCACCTCGTTTTCATACTTTTTCAATTCATCGGTGATATACCGCTCCGCGTTTTTTATCGTCTGTTTGCGAACAAAATTGGCGGGCACTTTATCTGCCTGCGAATGATTAATCTCGATGTAATATCCGAACACTTGGTTAAATCCGATTTTCAGATTCGATATGCCCGTGGCCTGCGACTGCTGCATCTGGTACTCGCTCAGCCACGTCTTGCCGTCCTTTGAAATCGAGCGCAGCCGGTCGAGCTTCTCATCGAATCCCTTTTTGATAAATCCACCGTCCCTCGTATGAGCAGGGCAGTCCGGCTCAATCGCCGCTTCGAGCAAATCGGCAAGCGCGTCCATACTGTCGCAGCTTTGTGATAGCTTGATTGCCATATCCGATTTGAAATCGCACAGGTTTTGCCGCAGAGCCGGTATTTGTCTTAACGTATTTACAAGCGCAACCAAATCTCTCGGCGACGCTCGAAACGTACTCAGCCTTGCCGCGATGCGTTCGGTATCGGCTATATTCGAAAGCAGTGCGCGAATCTCACCGAGCTTATTTGCTAATTCGATAAGCTCTTCGACAATATCCTGCCGCAATTCGATTTCGCCGACGTCGCACAACGGCATACACAGCCAGTTGCGAAACATCCTCGCGCCCATCCCCGTCAGCGTCTGGTCGAGGCAATCCAGCAGCGAGCCTCTCGCGCTCTCGCTGCGAATCGTCCGCAGTATTTCAAGGCTCTGCAAACTCGTCGCGTCTATCTGAAGATATTTTTTGCGGTCGATTTTTTTCAGGCTCTGTATGTGCGCCAGCGTCGTCTTTTGAGTCTCGTTGAGATATTCGATAATCGCACCGGCTGCGCAAACCGTATCATCCCCGTCTGTTATCCCGAATCCTTCCAGCGTGGCGGTTCCGAAATGTTTCAGCAATCTTTGCTTCGACTGGTACGGGTCGAAGTACCAGCTCGGCCGTTCTGTTATCACCGCATTGGTAAGCTGTGAAATTTGTTCGGATATTTTTTTCGTCTCCGCCTCGAACAATTCCCCTCGCCGATTCGCCAGCAGACATTCGGACGGAGCCAAACGCAGAATTTCATCGAGCAGTTTATCTTCCGGCACCTGCTGAACGAAGAAATGCCCCGTCGATATATCGACCCAGCTAAGGGCCGCCGTGGAATTCCTGCCCAATGAAAACGTGCACAAAAAATTATCATTTTTCGAATCGAGCAGCATATCATCGGTCAGCGTGCCCGGCGTTACAATCCGCACGATGTCACGCTTGACGACCCCCTTGGCCTGTTTGGGGTCTTCGATTTGCTCGCACACCGCGACCTTGAATCCCGCCTGCAGCATTTTCTTCAGATAGCCGTCCACCGCGTGCCAGGGCACGCCCGCCAGCGGAATCGGATTTTCGCCCTTGCTCCTGCTGGTCAGCGTCAGCCCGCAGACGCGCGAGCACGTCCTGGCGTCCTCGTAGAACGTCTCGTAGAAATCGCCCATCCGGAAAAACAATATGCAGTCCGGGTATTTTTCCTTGAACCGGTGGAACTGCTTCATCGCGGGCGTCAGTTTTTCTGCCTCTTTCGCCATAGCCCCGATTATACTCACACCCCGCCTTTTAACAACTCCGATATGGCCGAATCCGCAGCTTCTTTATTTTTAGCCGATGCTATTTGCTCCAAAAGTTTTTCCTGCCGTTCTGTAAAACAGATGCTGTTTTGCTGCTCAAGCTGCTCCGTGCCAAGAACTTGCTCAATTTTTTTTACTAATTCATCGCAGCCTGTTCCGAATTTCGCGCTGATACCTACCTGTCCCGGCAAATTTGTTTTGGCAGGCAAATCAATTTTATTGGCAACCGTAAGAACATTTTTACCGACAAGCATTACATTAAACGCCTCGATATCATTTTCCACACTGCCGTCGATTACCAGCAATATCAAATCCGCATCTGCTATTATTTCTTTTGCATTTTGCTACGTCGCCTTTTCGATTCGTTCGTTATGCGAATATAGCTTTTCGTCTATTCCCGCCGTAACGATTATC
>JBBABK010000070.1:0-9080 GCA_041657685.1 Phycisphaerae bacterium
GAAGTCGATTTTGGAATTTATATTTGTCAGGTGCGCGGTATTGGACTGGGTGCCGGTCACTTTTACGTCGCCGTCGTTGATTTCGAGATTTATCTTTGCGATTGGAATACCGGGAGTTGAAGCGGACGGTTTGGTTGGAGTTTTTTCGTCGTTCATTTCCACAGGCGGGATTTTGCTGAGGTCGATTGCGACGTATGGTTCGTCGATGACTGTTTTGCCTAAATCGGGCCGGCCGGCGAGTATTGAAAAATATTTCGGCATAGTGCTGATGTGTTTGATTCTGACGGAAATTTGGCCGAGGTTGTCGTCGTATGAGAAATCGGAAAGTCGGATGCCTTTGAACCAGCTCATATTGAGCGAGCTGAAATCTGCGGTGCCGTCAACGGAATTGTTGATTTTGGCGAGGATGGTTTGGTTGCCGGCTTTGGATGAGACATATGCCGGCACGATAATGAGCACAGCGAATGCGAGCAGGACGAACAGGATGATGATTATGGACAGGACGATTTTAATTTTTTTATGTTTTTTTGGTTTTTGAACGGGTTGATTTTTTGATTTTCCCATTTTTCCTTCCCTTTAGCAGGCAGTGAGTATTTGGAACAAATTCGTAATCCTCCCTTTGACGATATCGATTCGTTCGTATCTAATTTACGATGGTGGGCCGGAAAGTTCAACAAAGATTTAATTCCGCGACGAGAGGGGTATGGTCGCTGGGTTTTTCGAGGGTACGGGGGTTTTTGTCTATATAGCAGGCGGTGCATTTTTTTACGACGGGTTTGGTTGCCATAATGTGGTCGAGCCGCCAGCCGAGGTTGCGTTTTAATGAATTTGGCAGGCGGTAATCCCAGAAAGTGTATTGGCCGGGTTTGTCGCAGAATTTTCTAAACAGGTCTGTAAAGCCCCATTGCATAACATCCTTTAGGGCTTTTTGGACGTCGGGGTGAAAACAGACGCTTCCAAGCAGGTTGACCGGGTCGTAGACGTCACGAGCTTCGGGGGCGATGTTGAAATCTCCGAGCCAGATGAGCAGGTCGGACGGTTTGTAATGCATTTTGAAAAATTCGTGCAGTCTGTCGAACCATTGGAGTTTGTACTGGAATTTAGGTGAGTCGGGTTCGAAGCCCTGCGGAACGTACGTGTTGACGATATTGAGGTTCTGGATTTTAGCTGTAAGAAGGCGAGGTTCATCTTTCGGTTCTTCATCGAAACCAAAAGTGGGATTCAAAATTTCGTGGGGGCTGAGCATCGCGACGCCGTTGTAGGATTTCTCGCCTTTGAAAGTGCAATTGTATCCGATTTGCGTAAACGGTTCGAGCGGAAATTCGTGGTCCTGCACTTTTGTTTCCTGAAGGCACAGGGCATCGGGCTGATTTTGCACAATCCATTGCGTTATTATCGGAAGTCGAGCCCTGACTGAATTTACGTTGAAAGTTGCGATTTTCACAGGATTTTACCTGAACTAATAAATTGCATAAAAGTCACCCGGCTGTCCGATATTATCCATACGGCCTGAGTATTCTGTTTTAGCATCAGGATATTATGCTCGCTCGGCGGGTTCCAGGCAAGAAGTTTAACGGAATTGAAGTTAAGTAGTGTATCCCATAAAGGAGTGACGGATAATGGTCAAGAGATTAGTATTAGCAGCTATGTTGGCGATTCTTACGGTTTCATTGATTGGTTGCCAGACGATGGCGGGTCTGGGCGGCGATATTCAGTGGTCAGCCCAGAGTACGAGCGACCTGCTGGAAGGTAATTAAATTTTTTCGACAGCTTACCGGTGAACGGTTCAAATCAGGCTATCATCAGATATCCGGGACGGCTCCTGCTTTAACGCGCTTTTGAATTCTTCAACGGCGATGTTTTTTTTTGCGGGGATTTGCTGTTCGGCGGCAGAAGGTGTTGCAGCGGTAACATTTTCCGTGACGTAACTTTCCACGATGGTGAGCAGAGCAAGCATAAAGCTGAGGGAGCTTTCTGCGCCTTGGTTGAGATTGACGCCGGTCGGGGTCAGGCCGTCGTGGCAGCCTTTTGTTCTGAAATTATAGACCGGTACGGCCATGTCGTTTGCGCCGAGGAACCAGTCGAGGGCTTTTCTCTGTAGTTTAAGATAGTCCTTGTTTTGCGTGGCCTGATAGGCTTCGCCGAGCATCATAACGGTACCGGCGGCTTCGATGGGCTGCTGGTCCCACTTCGCTTTTTTGCCGGTTCTTTCATACCATCCGTGACATCCTACGAAGCTGAAATGCCGGCCGGTGAAAGTTTTTTCGAGCAGGAAGTCGCAGGATTTCTGGGCGGCCTTGAGGTATTTATCGCCAAGCGTGCGGGCTGCGACAAAAAGCGCGTGGGGCAGGATGGCGTTATCATAGGTGAGTATGTCTTCAAACCACTGCCAGTCGGGCATTTTTTGGTCTTCGAACTGGGCGAGCAGTTTGTCTGCTGAAATTGCTAAATGTCTTTTTATATCGCTTGCGCCGGGGAACTGTTTAAGATAATCGCTCATTCCGAGTATCGAGTACGCCAGTGAGCGGATGTACTGCATCGGGATGTGCGAGACGATTTTATCGAAAGCATCTTTCGCGATTGAAAGATACGTCGAGGCGGGCGGATTTGCAATGACCGTTCCCAATGCCCACAAGGAGCGAGGCAGCGCGTCGTGAGGCGGTTCGCCTCTTGCCCATCTCCGGTCGTAATTCATCAGGTTTCTGACGCGTCCTTCTTTGTCCTGTGCGTGCATTATGAATGACAGGTATATATCGAATAATTCCATCGCCTGAGAGTCATTGTACTGTTTATAATATTTTATCATCGCGATGACGGCACGTGCGTTGTCGTCGGTAGTGTAGCCGAAGGCGCGATTTGGTACGATAAATTTAGCGTGCTGAAACATCCCGGTATCGTCGGTGATTTTCTTTATATGTTCGAGCGACGGCTCGGGTACGTGCATATCGAGCGACGGGGACGTCGAATCCTGTCTTACTGTTATGCGGGCCGGCAGCAATTTCGAATTGAAAATTTTCCAATAGGTCTGTCCGATTTTGGGCCAGGTCCGGCTTCGGCCGTAATCGTACGCGCGTCTTCGCAGGTTGTAGAACGTGGATTCATCATCGAGCAGGTTTGTGATTTTTTCGGCTATTTGGCTGTGGTCGCCGAATGGGACGATAACCCCTCGGCCGTCCGCGAGTAATTCTTCCGCGGCCCAGTAGGGAGTCGAGACTACGGCTTTTCCGGTGCCGACGGCGATTGAAAGCGTGCCGCTGGTAAGCTGCTCACGGTTGAGATAGGGCGTGACGTAAACATCGGCGGCACAAAGGAAGTTATGCAGTTCGGAATCTTCGACAAACCTGTTATGGAAAATCACGTTGTCGGTCAGGTTAAGCTCTTTAACCATTCGCTGCAGGCTAAAGCGATATGATTCGCCGTCATACTTGAGGACCGACGGGTGGGTCATACCGAGTATTACGTAGAGAATGTTCGGGTAACGCTTTATAATTTCAGGCAGGGCCTTTAGCATCATTTCGATGCCTTTATTTTTGCTGAGCAGACCGAAGGTGAGAATTGTTTTTCGGCCTTCCATACCGAATTTGTGTTTGTAATAATTGCTGTCAACAAATGTCAGGTCGGGTATTCCGTGGGGTACGATTGAAATTTTGGATTCGGGAACATCGTAAATGTCACGGAGCATTTTTATTCCGCGTTCATTCATCGCAACAACCTGATACGACAGATTACAGACGTCGACGAGCGACTGGTAGTAATCCGGTGCAGGGTCGTCGAGCACGGTATGGAGCGTGGTAACAACCGGTGCGTTTAGTCTGCCGAGCAGCAAGTTGATGTATGAACCGGCGGGGCCGCCGAAGAGTCCGAACTCGTGCTGCAGTGAGACGACGTCGATATGGCTGAAATTGAGATAGTCGGCGGCGCAGACGTAATCGTTTTTGACGTCCTGCCTGATTTCGAATTTTACCGGGTCGCGGTATTTGAGAGCGTCGCCGGAGCGCATCGAGACGACCAGCGGCTGAAACCGGCCTTTTGCGGCGACAGTGACGCTGTCGATTAAATCGGAAGCGAACGTGGCAATGCCGCATTTTCTTGGTTTGAAAGAGGATATGAAAGCTACTTTTTTGGCAGTGATTTTGGCCATTACACAAATTCCCGAACATAACCCACCCTGCTACGCCCAAATTTTAGGGGTTGACCTTAGTTGTGTCAAGGATATTGACAGGACAGGTCGGAATTTGACCAAAATTTTAAGCAGAATACTATTTTATTGCGGTCAAAAGCAGGTTTTCCGGGGGTTAGTAGATTTTTTCGCACAAGTTCTAAGATTTTGACTATACCATATTAAAACAGTAGGAATATAGGAGTTAAATTAAATATGAAACTGTCAACACGAACAAGATATGGTATAAGAGCGGCTATTGAGCTTGCAAAACACTACGGGCAGGGTCCCGTACAGATTAAGGTCATAGGCGAAAAGCAGGCAATTAGCGTTAAATACCTCGAACAGCTTATGGCGATGTTAAAGGCGGGCGGTTTTATTCACAGCGTTCGCGGGTCGAAGGGCGGATATGTACTTGCACGTGAACCTGAGCAGATAAGGATGGATGAGCTTGTGTTATCGCTGGAAGGTTCGATTTCGACTGCCGAGTGCGTTGAAGACGGCGGATTTTGCGCTCGGGCGGCGGATTGTGCAGCCCGTGATTTGTGGACGCGTGTTCAGGAAGCCGTGCTGGATGTGCTGAAATCTGTAACGTTAAAAGACCTGGTCGAAAATACCAAGAGCAAGCATCAGGCTTTAAGCTATACTATTTAATTTTTAAAATTATTTGGAAGTAACTATGAGCGCGATATTCGAGAATATGGCGGCGGCGGTGGGTTATACGCCCTTAGTAAAAATCAATCATCTCGGCTCGGACAAAGCTAAGATACTTGTCAAGCTGGAGTCTAAGAACCCCTGCGGTAGCGTGAAGGACCGTATCGCGCTTGCGATGATAGAGGCGGCTGAAGATAAAGGTCTAATCGATAAGGATACCGTAGTTATCGAGCCGACCAGCGGCAACACGGGAATCGGGCTGGCTTTTGTCTGCGCGTGCAAGGGATATAAACTGGTATTGGCGATGCCGGAATCGATGAGTACTGAGAGACGCAAACTGCTTCGTCTGTTCGGGGCGAGGATTGTACTGACGCCGGCAAGTGAAGGAATGTCCGGCGCTATCAAGCAGGCTGAGAAACTGATGGAGCAATATCCCAAGACGTTTATGCCGCAGCAGTTCAAGAACCCTGCCAATCCGCAGGTGCACAGGGAGACGACCGCGCAGGAGATATGGGTAGACACCGACGGCAGGATTGATATTCTTGTTGCGGGAATCGGTACGGGAGGAACGATTACCGGCTGCGGCGAATTTCTGAAGAAGAAAAAACCGGATATCAAGGTAGTCGGCGCTGAGCCGGCCGGGTCGCCGGTGTTGTCGGGCGGCAAGCCGGGGCCTCATAAAATTCAGGGCATCGGCGCGGGGTTTGTGCCTGATATCCTGAACCGCGCAATTATCGATGAGATAATCAAGGTGGAAAACCAGGACGCGATTGAGACGGCAAGACTGCTCGCCCATAAGGAAGGAATTCTGTCGGGCATCAGCGGGGGCGCGAACGTATGGACGGCGATGCAGATTTCGCAGCGGCCTGAAAACGTGGGCAAAACGATTGTGACCTTTATATGCGATACGGGCGAAAGATATATTTCGACGGAAATGTATGATGACACGGCGGGGACCGAAGAGGCCGCCGAGTGACAGGAGCCGAGATGGGCAAAAATGAATTGAGCAATAAGCAGCTTGAAAAACTCGTGGGCGAGATTGTCGCGACGTACCAAGGTGATTCCGGGATCAATTTTATCGACGCGAGCAATCTTCCGGTGCGCAGTGAAATTTTGAACATACTCGATATGCTGACCGAGCTGGTGTTTCCGGGTTATAACGGCAAGCGGCGGGTAACTAAAGACAATGTTCATTACGTGGTGATTGATATTGTGTGTCATATTTACACGTCACTGTCGGAACAGATTGAAAGAGCGTTCAAATATCGCTGCCGAATCGAGAACTGCGAAAGTTGTGACTGCGTGAAACTGGCTGAGGATGCGACGCATCACCTGCTCAATAAGCTGCCTGAGATTCGCGAGATGCTCAAGGGTGACGTGACGGCGGCTTATGACGGTGACCCGGCGGCGAAATCTTATGAAGAAATCATAATAAGCTATCCGTATATCATCGCGATTGTGGCGCATCGAATTTCGCACGAGTTGTATTTGAAGAATGTACCTTTGATTCCGAGGATTATGAGCGAATATGCTCACTCGGTGACGGGGATTGATATTCACCCCGGCGCCAAAATCGGCAGAAACTTTTTTATCGACCACGGCACGGGCGTGGTAATCGGCGAGACGACTGTGATTGGCGATAACGTCAAGCTTTATCAGGGTACTACGTTAGGCGCGCTGAGTTTTCCGAAGGATGAGCGCGGCAGGATAATCAAGGGCGGCAAACGTCATCCGACGATTGAAGACGGCGTTACGATTTACGCCGAGGCGACAATTTTGGGCGACGTGGTAATCGGCAAAGGAGCGGTTATCGGCAGTAACGTGTGGATTAAAGAATCGGTGCCTGCGGGAACGGTAGTCACGATGAAAAGCGGCGATTTGGAATTTAAGACTCGGCGGATAGTTTGAGGTGACGGCTTTGAACGGGTACCTGGAAAAAATTCAAAAATTAAAGAAGGAAAGAAACGCGGTAATACTGGCGCACAATTATCAGCCTGGCGAGATTCAGGATTTGGCTGATTTTTGCGGCGATTCGCTGGGGCTGAGCATCGAGGCGTCGAAGACCGATGCCGAGGTAATAGTCTTTTGCGGCGTGCGGTTTATGGCCGAGACGGCGGCGATACTTTGTCCGGAAAAAATAGTGCTGCTGCCGGAGCGGACGGCCGGTTGTCCGATGGCGGATATGATAAACGCTGAGCAGGTGCGACAACTGAGGGCGAAATTTCCGGAAGCGATTGTGGTTTGTTATGTGAACAGTACGGCCGAGGTCAAGGCTGAAAGTGATTACTGCTGCACGAGCAGCAACGCGGTTGCGGTGGTGGAATCGCTGCCCGCGGATAAAAAAATATTGTTCGTGCCGGATAAAAATCTGGGCAGCTTTGTGGCCGAGCGGACCGGCAGGGACATCGAGCTGTGGCCGGGCTATTGCACGACGCATGTGTTTATTACGGAAGATGATATTAAAAAAGCCAGGGAGAAATATCCGGACGCGATTGTAATGAGCCATCCGGAGTGTACCGAGCCTGTGCGGAAGTTGAGCGATGAATTGCTGAGTACGGGACAGATGCTCAAGTTCGTTAAGAAAAATTCTGCAAAGCGATATATCATCGCGACCGAAACCGGGATTATACACGCGCTGAAAAAGGAAAATCCGAACGCAGAATATATACCTGCGACAAATCGGGCGCTGTGCCCGAATATGAAAAAGATAACTATTGATAAAGTAATTGCATCGCTGGAAGAATTAAAAGAGCGAATTAGCGTAGAGGAAAACATAAGGCTGAGAGCAAAGCAATCACTGGACAGGATGGTTGAGATATTGCCGAAGGATTAAAGGGACGGGATTTATGGCGAGCGAAGATTATAAACTCGAGACGTTAGCACTGCACGGCGGTCAGCAGGTGGATTCGGATACGCTTAGCAGGGCGGTGCCGATTTACCAGACGACGAGCTATTTGTTCAAAGATACCGAGCACGCGGGGAATTTATTCGCGCTGAAGCAATTCGGAAATATTTATACGCGGCTGATGAACCCGACAACGGACGTGCTGGAAAAGAGGCTCGCGGTGATGGAAGGCGGCGTCGCGGGACTGGCGTTTTCGTCGGGAATGGCGGCGATAACCAACAGCATTTTGAATATATGCAAAACGGGTGAGCACATAGTCGCGTCAAGCTCGCTTTACGGCGGGACGGTGACATTGCTAAGTCATACACTGCCCAAGCTGGGAATCGAGACGACTTTTGTTGACGCGAGCCAACCGGGTAATTTCGCAAAGGCGATTAAGGAAAATACGAAGCTGATTTATATCGAGACGATAGGCAATCCTAAAAATGATATTTTGGATTATGCGGCGATAGCGAAAGTTGCGCACGATAACGGCCTGCCGTTGTTCTGCGATAATACGGTCGCTTCGCCGATGCTGTTTAGGCCTATCGATTTTGGCGTTGATATTGTGCTGCATAGCTGCACGAAGATAATAGGTGGACACGGCACAAGTATCGGCGGGATGGTAATTGATTCGGGAAAATTCGACTGGACCAGCGGAAAATTTCCCGAACTGACCGAGCCTGACGAGAGCTATCACGGGATAAAGTACGTCGAGAGCTTCGGCGAGCTGGCGTATATCATAAAAGCGCGGGTGCAGTATCTGCGCGATATGGGCGCGTGTATGTCACCGTTTAACGCGTTTTTGTTTTTGCAGGGACTTGAGACGATTCATTTGCGTGTGCCGAGGCATTGCAGCAATGCACTAACATTGGCGGAATGGCTCGAAAGGCACGACGCGGTCGAGTGGGTCAATTACCCGGGATTGAAATCGCATCCGAATTATAATTTAGCGATGAAATATCTGCCGAAGGGGCAAGGTGCGATTCTTGGCTTCGGAATTAAAGGCGGTAAAGAAGCGGGTGTGAAGTTTATTAACAACGTCAAACTGTGCAGCCATTTGGCTAACATACTGGACAGTAAGACGCTTGTGATTCACCCGGCCAGTACGACGCACCAGCAATTGAGTAAGGCCGAACAGCTTGCGGCCGGGGTGACGGAAGATTATATAAGGGTTTCTGTGGGCACCGAGCATATCGATGATATAATAACTGACTTTGAAATTGCGTTAGAAAAAAGTCAAAAATAGAAATGTGGATTCCTGCTTTCGCAGGAATGACAAAGAGAGAAATAAAATGTGGGAATATACGGATAAGGTTAAGGACCATTTTTTTAATCCGCGAAACGTCGGTGAGGTGGAAAATCCCGACGGCGTGGGCGAGG
>JBBABK010000071.1:0-6198 GCA_041657685.1 Phycisphaerae bacterium
CAGTCCTCGAAAAACCGATTAAACCCGAAGTGCTTCTCAAAAATGTTCAGGAGCACATTAAAAAGTAAATTTTATTTCAGCAAAATCTTTGAAGATTAGCAGGAGCGTCTGAAAAATGATTAACACACCGAAAAGTTTAAGGCTGCATATCGGCATATTCGGCCGGCGCAACGTGGGCAAAAGCTCGATACTAAATGCCCTCGTCGGCCAGTACGTCTCTATCGTCTCCGATACCCCCGGCACGACCACCGACCCGGTGGAAAAGGTTATGGAGCTAAAGCCCGTCGGCCCCGTCGTTTTCATCGACACCGCCGGTCTCGATGATATCGGTGCGCTCGGAAAGGCCAGAATCGCGCAAACCCGAAAAGTAATCGACCGCACCGAACTGGCCGTGCTCGTAACCGATAACTGGACCGAATACGAAACCAAGCTCGTCGCGATGCTCCGCGAAAAACAAATCCCGTTCGTCGTCGCCGCCAATAAGCGCGACCTGCGAAAAAATGACGCCCTTGAAACCGCCGCCCGCAAAGCCGGCATAGAATTGCTGACATCGACCACCGCCACCGGTTCGACCGGCATAGACGCACTGCGAAACCTGATTATACAGGCAACCCCGGAAGCGTTTCTCGAATCAGTTCCCGTAATCGCCGACCTCGTCAGCCCCGGCGAACTGGTCGTCCTCGTAACACCCATTGATATCGAAGCGCCCAAAGGCAGACTCAAAATGCTGCAGGTGCACTGCATCCGCGAAATACTCGACAAAAACGCGACCCTGTTCATCACCAAGGAAACCGAACTGGCCGATGTTCTTTCCCGTCTAAATGCGAAACCAGATTTGGTCGTTTGCGACAGCCAGGTCTTCGAAAAAGTAGTCCAAATTATAACCGCCGATACGCCGGTCACCACTTTTTCAATCGTTATGGCCCGCTTCAAAGGCGATTTTGAAACAATGCTCGCCGGCACACAGGCCATAGATAACTTAAAACCCGGCGACAAAGTCCTCATCGCCGAGGCCTGCACACATCACCCGATTGGTGAAGATATCGGCAGAGTGCAAATCCCGAACCTGTTGAAACAATACGCAGGCGAAGAATTGAAAATCGACGTAACCGCCGGCCGCGATTTTCCCGAAAACCTCGCTCAGTACAAATTAATCATCCACTGCGGTGCGTGCGTGTTCAATCGCGCTGAAATGCTGACAAGAATATCGAGTGCCCGCCTCGCCGGAGTGCCGATTACAAATTACGGAATGACAATCGCAAAATGCCGCGGTATACTGGACCGCGCCGTCGAAATTTTTCAAAATACGAACGAACTAATCGACCAAAAATCCTGATTAGTTTCTGGAATATACTTAAATAATAACGGAGAGGGCGGGATTCCGAAACGACATCGGGCTCTCGCTTTGCTCGTGTCAAACCCGCGTGCCGATGCTTCGCATCGGGCGTGTTCTCATCCCGCCTTAAGAATATCGCCGAAGACGTTCCTTAGTTTTGATTTTTAATTTTTGATATTTGATTTTAATAAAAACGGAGAGGGCGGGATTCGAACCCGCGGTAGAAGCATTCACCCCTACGACGGTTTAGCAAACCGTTGCCTTCAGCCTCTCGGCCACCTCTCCGAATAATAACAATTGCGGACCAAAAACGGGCAACAGCGAATATTTTAATCCCAACCGTCTCCTTTTGCAAGAAGTTTAACTGAACATCCCCACCTTGCGACCTGCAACATTTTGCATCAACGCAGAACTCAATAATGTCATTGCGAGCGAAGTGAAGCAATCTCAAAGTTTTATCGCAGTTAAGACTAAGATTGCCACGGCCGCTAAGCGGCCTCGCAATGACTTTCCTGTTCAAGACTTATAACTCTTCATGCAAAATGTTGCTCGCCGTCAGGCCTGTCTTATTTTGTGAACCTTGAAATAACTTGTCTTTATCCAGCCAAAATTCAAAACCAGGTGCAGCACAATCAATCCCGCCAGCACAAGCCCTGCTCCCTCGTGAAGAATCTCGAAGGTTCCGGCAGACAACTCATCCGCCATTAGCCCCGTAACGACCTGATTAATCAACATTACCGCAAGAATAAGATTCAGAATTTTAAGCGCCGTATTCTTTTTCATTTTATACCTCGTATAAAAGTTCAAAAAGGTACTATGCTTTGGCAACCGCGGCCGGACCGTATTTTTTAATTTTACGCAGATTTTTAAGATAGCTCTTGTCGGTATCGCCGTATTTTTCGAGCAGACTTAAAGTTTTGCATTTCTCGAAACTACCGCACTGCCAGCAGCCGAGAAGCCCTTTTTCCTTGACACATTTTTTTATTTTGCAGTCCGGCGAGCCTCCGCCCGCCCTGCACATCTTTTTACAGCGCATTTGCCTGAAGCAGTCGAGGACGGCGTTAAATTTGTCGTAGTGTTTCAGTGCCGCAAAGACCGGAATTTTCGATAACGGCTTGGCGGCCTTATCGCACTTGTTGCGGACGAGCTCTTTTTGCAAATCGTCCGCAAGATTCGCGATGCTTTGGGTGTAGCCCGCGCATTTGCCTCAGACAAGGCCGCAGTACGCGATTGAGCTGATGGCTTTCATAATATGCTCCTTAATTCGGACTTATTATAATCATTTAAATGTTCCTTTCGCTATTTATTTCGGCCCGTCCGCAAATAGCCAAAAATCTGTTTTCGATTAGGCCGCACAAGGGTATAATTATGAATCCGGCTGACAGGGGATGCTTTTATAGTCAACTTGGCAAGGAGCACAAATGAAATTCATCGTGAAATCTGTATTATTCCTGTTCGTAATCAGCATAGTCGCGCAAGCTGAAATAAACGATGCCAATTATTTCGAGACCCGCGGCCTCAACGTACTGGTCTTCAGCAACTGGTACGACACCGCATTTTTCGACGATTCCAAACTCAGCGGCATCGAAATAATCCATCACGAGGTCCGCACCGCAACCAACGGCGACGTCCGACTCGACCCCACACCGGCACAATGGGACGCGCTGCCGACATTCGTCAGCCGAACCGTCGATAAAAAAGCGGGATTCATCGAGGCATCGCTTGCCTATCCCGATTATAATTTCGAGTACAAAATCAAGGTGCAGGAAAATAACGGCGTTTATAATATCAGTGTTCATCTCGATAACCCCCTGCCCGAAAAACTCGTCGGCCGGGCAGGTTTCAATCTCGAATTCCTGCCGGCCGCGTATTTTGAAAAAACATTTTTAATGGACGATAAAAGCGGCGCGTTCCCGCTTTATCCGTCAGGCCCGATGAAGGTTTTAACCACTGGCCAGACCGAACCAAAACCAATCGCATCTGGCAAAACTCTCGTCCTCGCGCCGGAAGAGGCCGCACGACGTGTCACCATCAAAACCAAAAATGGTGAACTGCTTTTATTCGACGGCAGAAACATCGCCCAGAACGGCTGGTTCGTCGTGCGCACTTTAATCCCCGCGAACAAAACCGGCAACATTATCGAATGGTCGCTTGCGGCAAACACAATCGACAATTGGCTCCGTCCGCCGATGATTGGGTATTCCCAGCTTGGCTATCACCCGAACCAGAAAAAAGTTGCCGTCATAGAACTCGATAAAAATGATACGCCGCTCGAAAACGCACAGCTGCTGAAAATTGATACTAACGGAAATTTCGTCGAAAAATTTAAAGCCGACGTGAATAAATGGGGCAAATATCTTCGCTATAATTACGTGACATTCGATTTTTCCGACGTAAAAGATACCGGCCTGTATGTAATCGAATACGGCAAGACCCGCACAAAGCCGTTCAGAATTGAAAAGGATATTTACCGCGATGCGTGGCACCCGACGCTCGACGTCTTTATGCCCGTCCAGATGGACCATATGTTCGTCAACGAGGCCTATCGCGTCTGGCACGGAGCTGCGCATCTCGATGACGCGCTGCAGGCCCCCGTCAATCACAAACATTTTGATTTGTACGCACAAGGCCCGACAACCGACACGCCGTATAAGCCCGGCGAGCACATACCCGGCCTGAACGTCGGCGGCTGGTTCGACGCGGGCGATTTCGACATTCGCACGCAGACGCACTATTACACCGTAATGGGTCTCGTGCAAATATGGGAAACATTCCGGCCCGAGCGCGACGAAACGCTCATCGACCAGAAAAAACGCTACGTCGATATCCACCACCCGGACGGCCAAGCCGACATACTCCAGCAAATCGAACACGGCACGCTGCAATTGCTCGCGCAGCACAAAGCGGTCGGCCACGCAATCAGCGGCATCATCGTGCCCGACCTTTCGCAATATACGCACCTCGGCGACGCGCTGACTATGACCGACAATCTTATTTACGACCCGAACCTCGTCGGCAAAGAGCCGAACGGTTTTGCAAGCGGCGTATTCGACGACCGCTGGGCATTCACCAGCAAATCCACTCCGCTAAACTACGGCTCAATCGCCGCACTCGCTGCCGCAAGCCGTGCGCTTCGCGGCTACAATGATGCGCTCGCCGAGGACTGTCTGGCGACCGCGAAAAAAGTCTGGCGCGAAGAGCAGTCGCACGAACCGGATTTATTCAAACACGGAAACACCTCAGGAGGCCAGCTTGAACTCGAACAATTCTCCGCCGCCGTCGAGCTTTTAATCACAACCAAAGACGCGAATTACGCCGAAGCTGTAAATAAGCTGCTGCCTGCAATCGAAGAGCGATTCGCATTCACCGCCCCGCTGGCTGTACAGGCCATGCCGTATATGGACAAATCCTACTCCGAAAAATTAGAGGCAATGGTTCTGAAATACAAACAGCAGCTCGATGAAGATGAAAAATTAAATCCGTTCGGCGTTCCGATTACCGAACGAGGCTGGGCCGGCAGCGGCTTTGTTGCCCGCTTCGGGATTACAAACTATTTACTGCATAAAGCCTTCCCGCAAATCATAGGGCCGGAATACACACTTCGTGCTTTGGACTTTTTATATGGATGTCACCCCGGCTCGAACGTATCATTCGTTTCGGGCGTCGGCACCGTCTCCAAAAAAATCGCTTACGGCAACAACCGCGCAGATTTTTCCTTCATCGCCGGCGGCGTCGTGCCCGGCGTACTGATCATCAAACCTGATTTTCCTGAAAACAAAGAAGACTGGCCGTTCTTCTGGGCCGAGAACGAATACGTAATCGGAATGGCACCGAGCTACATCTACCTCGTCAACGCCGCGAATGATTTGCTGAACAGTGAGCCGAACGCACCGGCCGATTCTAATTCTTTGCCAGAACCTGTAAAACTAAGCACCGAGCAGGACCATCGAAAGACGATGAAAATGCTGGGCATTAAAACTTTAAGGCCGGGCAGGGACGGAATGAATCCCAAGTCACCGAATTACGCCAATTACGATGAATCCAAAGCCAATCCCTATCCGGATTTGCCGGATGCGTTGGTTTTGAAGAATGGACAAAAAGTCACGACGCCCCAAATCTGGTGGAACCAGCGCTGGGCGGAAATTGTGGAGGACTTCGACAGCGAAATTTACGGCCGCGTTCCTAACAATGTCCCTAAAGTAAACTGGGAGGTAATCAGCGCGACCAACGAACGCAACGGCGATGTTAACGTTATCACCAAAAAACTTGTTGGTCACGTCGATAATTCCTCGTATCCGCTTATAACCGTTGACATCGATTTGACACTGACCACCCCCGCCGATGCGAATGGTCCTGTGCCCGTAATTATGGAACTCGCCTGGGGCGGGCCTTGGGCCAACCTCCCGCCCCGACCGGGCGACGGACCCGACTGGAAACAGCAGGTACTGGCAAAAGGGTGGGGCTACGCACAATACATTCCTACCAGCGTGCAAGCCGACAACGGCGCAGGTCTGACGCAGGGCATCATCGGGCTGTGCAACAAAGGACAGCCGCGCAGCAAACCCGACGAATGGGGCGCATTGCGTGCCTGGGCATGGGGCGCGAGTCGCGCTCTGGATTATTTCGAAACCGACAAATCCGTGAACGCAAAGCGGGTCGGCCTCGAAGGACATTCGCGATACGGCAAGGCCGCTCTTATTGCTATGGCATACGACCCGCGCTTCGCGATAGTATTTGTCAGTTCCTCCGGCGAAGGCGGCGCAAAACTTCACCGCCGCGATTGGGGCGAAATCGTCGAAAATCTCGCCAGCTCCGGCGAATACCACTGGATGGCCCCTAACTTTCTTAAATATGCAGGCCCG
>JBBABK010000071.1:6208-8998 GCA_041657685.1 Phycisphaerae bacterium
GCTCAACTGGAATGATTTGCCGATAGATTCTCACGAACTGATAGCATTATGTGCCCCGCGGCCGGTGTTCATCAGCGCCGGTATAACCAATGGGGACGGCTGGGTGGATGCCAAGGGAATGTTTATGGCTGCCGCAGCCGCAGGGCCGGTTTATAAACTCCTCGGTAAAAAGGATATGGGAACCACCCAGTTCCCTCCGACAGGGACAACGCTTATCGACGGTGAAATAGCCTATCGCCAGCATCACGGCGGACACACCCCCGGCCCGAACTGGCCAACGTTCCTGAAATTCGCCGAAAGATACTTTAAGACGCCCTCGGCCGAACCGCCCCAAGGAGAAACTGATTAAATAAAACCCTTCTAATCCCTGAAAAAACATGGTATAATTACCGGCCTAAACAGCCATAGGGGATTTCTTTTAAAGGATTGAAAATATGAGAAAATTACGCCCTATTCGATATTTATCGTTATTTTGCTTTTATTTGTTCTTCATTTGTCAGGCCGCTTTTTGCGATGTCAAGCTCCCGCGACTGGTCAGCGACGGGATGGTGCTGCAAAGAGGACAAGACACAAAAATATGGGGATGGGCAGATGCGAACGAGAAAATCAAAATCGATTTCCTGAATCAAGCTTACCAAACCTCAGCCGATGCCAACGGCGACTGGTCGGTGACATTAAACGAGCTTACCGCCGGCGGCCCGTATGAAATGCAAATCATCGCCGACAACAACATCGCTATTGAAAATATACTGATTGGCGACGTGTGGGTATGCTCGGGCCAGTCCAATATGGAACTGACTATGGACAGGACTAAATACAAATACCCTGATGTTATCGCGCAATCCGAGAATCCCGCCATAAGACAATTTCTCGTTCCCGACGTTTATAATTTCAAAGGACCGCAGAAAGATGTCTCATCGGGACGATGGGAATCAGTAAATCCAAAAACCATCCTCGGCTTCAGCGCAATCGGATACTTCTTCGCAAAAGAGCTTAATGAAAAATATAATGTCCCCGTCGGCCTAATCAATTCCGCGCTTGGCGGCTCACCCGCCGAGGCCTGGCTCAGCGAAGATGCACTTAAACAATTCCCGCACTACCTGAAAACCGCGGAAAAATTCAAAGATGATAACCTCATCAAAAAAATTGAAGATGACGACAAAGCCGCGGCCGACAAATGGAATAAAGAGCTAAAAGAAAAAGACGCCGGATTGAAAAAAGGACAGACCCGCTGGTATAAAACCGACTGCAACGACGCCAACTGGCCGACTATGAACGTCCCCGGCTACTGGAGCGATACAGAGCTTAAAAACACCACAGGCTCGGTATGGTTCAGAAAAGAAATCAATGTCCCCGAATCGATGACCGGCCAATCCGCAAAACTCTGGCTCGGCAGAATCGTCGATGGCGACGAAACATACGTCAACGGCAGAAAGGTCGGCGAATTCACTTACGAATGGCCGCCTCGAATTTACGACATATCCGAAACTCTGCTCAAACCCGGCAAAAATATAATCGCCGTGCGAATCATCGGCAACTCCGGCCGAGGCGGGTTCTTACCGGATAAAAAATACGAACTCGTAACCGCCGACGGCCAATCCATAGATTTAAAAGGCCCGTGGAAATACAAACTCGGCGCAAAAATGCCGACACGTCCGTCACAAACCTTCGTCCGGTGGCAGCCGGTCGGCTTATACAACGCGATGATTGCCCCGCTGCTCAATTACAGAATCAAGGGCGTGATTTGGTATCAGGGCGAATCCAACGCAGGCAAAGGGAAGGAATACCAAAAACTCTTCCCCGCGCTTGTAACCGACTGGCGCGCAAAATGGAACCAGGGCGATTTTCCGTTCTTGTTCGTGCAGCTTACAAGTTTTATGGAAGCTAAACCCAAACCCTCTCAAAGCGGCTGGGCCGAACTCCGCGAAGCGCAGCTAATGACACTCGCCGTTCCTAACACCGCGATGGTCGTCACTACTGACATAGGCGAATGGAACGACATCCACCCGCTCAATAAACTTGACGTCGGCAAACGCCTCGCGCTGGCAGCACGGAATTTGGCCTATGGTGAAAAAGACGTCGTATATTCAGGTCCGCTGTATGCGGCTATGAAAATCGAAGACAATAAAATCATCCTTTCGTTTACGAATATCGACGGCGGACTCGTCGCAAAAGACGGCGAGCTGAAACACTTCGCAATCGCGGGGGCCGACGGCAAATTCGTCTGGGCAAACGCCAAAATCCAAGGTGACAATGTAATCGTCTGGAGCGAACAGGTCCCGAACCCGACCGACGTTCGATACGCCTGGGCAGATAATCCGGGAACAGCAAATCTTTACAATAAAGCAGGCCTGCCGGCTTCGCCTTTTAGAACCGGAAAATAATATTAAAACAATTTGACAATCTGGAGGAATGGTATGAAAAGGTTAAACGCACTGCTGGTAGTTGCCGTGTTAATCACGGTCGTTAGTGTCGGCTATTGCGGTACCGTTGACCCGCCTTATGAGGTCGGCACCTGGCAGGGCTTTAGCACCGCGGCAGTAAGCTACACTTTCGACGACAATTTGCCCAATCAGCTTGCCATAGCAGTCCCGATGTTCGATGAGTTTGGATTTAAGCTAACCCTCTATACAGTGACCGGCTCAGGCTGGTACGCTCCTGCAAACTGGACCGGACTGCAGGCCGCTGCAGCCAACGGCCACGAAATCGGCAGTCATACCGTCACGCACCCTTCATTGAATACCAAGACAATCGAGGTGCAGACTACCGAATTAGTAGACTCCCAAAACA
>JBBABK010000072.1:0-8637 GCA_041657685.1 Phycisphaerae bacterium
GAAAAAAGACGGGCTTATCCGCACCGGAATTTTCGGCGACTTTTCCGCCTTGCCGCGACAGTTCGCTTGCTTTAGCGGCCTGAACGAAATCCAAAATCAAAATTACGATTTCATACTGGTATGCACCAAATCCTTCGATTCACAAACCGCTGCCGGTGACATATTCGACCACAAACATCTGCTCGGCCGCGACGGAAAAATCGTCCTCTTCCAGAACGGCTGGGGCAACGCGGAAAAATTCCTGCGATACTTCGAGCCTTCACAGGTTTACAGCGCAAGAGTAATCACAGGCTTCGCTCGCCCCGCCCCCAATCGGGTCGATATCACCGTACACGCCGAGGCAATTCATATCGGCAGCCTGTTCGGCTCGGATGTCACGCCCCTGCTGCAGCTTTGCGATTTGATAACCAAAGGCGGCATCGACTGCCGGATTACCGATTCCATCGAGAAAGACCTGTGGGCGAAACTGCTTTACAACTGCCTGCTAAATCCCCTCGGCGCGATACTCGCCGTCCCCTACGGCAAACTCGCCGAAGCCGATTATACTCGAAAATTAATGAATGCACTGGCCACGGAAATTTTCGCCGTGATGAAAGCAGCCGGTTACTCCGCACACTGGAACAGTGCCGACGACTTCCTCGAAGTATTTTACGCCCGATTAGTGCCCGACACCGCCCGCCATAAATCATCGACCCTGCAGGACATCGCCGCTGGCAAACAAACCGAAATCGACGCCCTCAACGGAGCCGTCATCGCCCTGGCTGAAAAATACAATATCGAAACGCCCTGCAACCGGACCGTTTACAACCTCGTAAAGTTTATGGAACTAAGGACTTGATTCTGCCGCCCAGATGCCCGATACTCGATTCTCATTTTGTGAGGTTTCTAAATGCGTATTGCGCTCGCTCAGATTAACCCGGTTGTCGGCGACCTTCAGGGCAACGCTGAAAAAATCGAACGCTTCTACCACAAAGCAGTCGATGCCGGTGCGCACCTCGTGCTGTACCCGGAACTTTGCCTGTGCGGCTACCCGCCCGAAGACTTACTCTTAAAAAAACACTTCCTCGAAGATAATCTCAAAATGATAAATCAGCTTGCCGCAAAGCTGAAAGACGCGACTGCTGTCATCGGCTTCGCCGAGCCTTCCGAAAATTCCTGCTACAACAGCGCCGCGGTAATCACCGCCGGCAAACTGACGCAAATTTACCGCAAGAGCCTGCTGCCCAATTACGGCGTGTTCGACGAATCGCGATACTTCGCCGTCGGCAAAGAGACCGTGACATTCGAAGCCGCCGGCCTCAAGGTGGCCGTATCCATCTGCCGTGATATATGGGAACCCGACTGGCTCAGCAATTTTCTCGCCAAGGCCCGGCCGTTCGACGTGCTCGTAAATCTTTCGTCGTCACCGTTCCACGTCGGCAAAATAAAAATCCGCGAAGACGTAGTCACACAATGTGCCGCGCGACTCGGCTGCGCAATATGCTACTGCAACACAGTAGGCGGCCAGGACGAACTGGTCTTCGACGGACGAAGTATGATTGCCGATTCGCAAGGCCGAATCCGCGCAAAAGCAAAGGCCTTCGATGAAGATTTGCTCATCGCAGATATCGAATCCAACGGACGAGATGCAAAAATTACTCCTGTAAGCGGCCCCGCTGACGAAATCACCGACCCGCTCGATGAAATATATAACGCACTCATACTCGGCACGCGCGACTACGTCCGCAAAAATGGTTTCTCATCCGTCCTGCTCGGCCTCAGCGGCGGCATAGATTCTTCCGTAGTCGCCGCGATTGCCGTCGCCGCCCTCGGAAAAGAAAATGTCACCGGTATCACAATGCCTTCACGTTTCAATGCAGAAGATACCAAATCCGATGCCGGCAAACTCGCCGCAAACCTCGACATAAAATTTCTGACAATTCCAATCGAACGAACACTTGCCGAATTCGATAAAACACTCGGCACCGCCGACGGCTGGAACGACAGTGGCCTCGCATATGAAAACCTGCAGGCAAGAATCCGCGGCTGCATCCTGATGTCACTCAGCAACCAGCTCGGCTCGATGGTACTGACAACCGGCAATAAGAGCGAAACAGCAGTCGGATATTCAACGCTTTACGGCGACACAGCAGGCGGTTTTGCGGTAATAAAAGACGTGCCAAAGACAATCGTCTACAAACTCGCCGCGTATATAAACGCAAAAGCCGGCAAAGAAATCATCCCGCAATCTGTTATTGACAGGCCCCCAACCGCCGAGCTGCGTCAAAACCAGAAGGACCGCGACTCGCTTCCAGATTACGACGTGCTCGACAAAATTATCGAAGGCTACGTCGAGCAGGATAAATCGACCCGCCAGCTAATCGATTCCGGCCTGCCCAAAGAAGACGTCTTGCGAGTAATAACAATGGTTGACAGAAACGAGTACAAACGCCGCCAACCTCCCCCCGGCGTAAAAATCACCCCCAAAGCCTTCGGCAAAGACCGCCGCCTGCCAATCACAAACCGCTATCAGCCCAGATACTGATAAATAAAAAAAAGCCCCCTGAAAATCAGAGGGCCTTTATTTTTTTCAAGAATAAGCGATTTGGCGCTATCTCAAATGCACGACAATTTCAACGCGGCGATTTCGCGCCTTCCCGCTGGCGCTGGTATTCTCCGCGACCGGCTGACTCGCGCCCCTGCCGCTGGCCTTTATCTGGTCTTCCGGGATTCCCCGCTTAATCAAATACCGCAGCACGCTCAACGCCCGCTGTGCCGACAGCTCCCAGTTATCTTTCCACTCCGACTTCTTTATCGGGTCGGTATCCGTATGCCCCGCCACTTCGACCTGCATCCCGCCGTACTTGCTTTTCAGTACATCGGAGATATGGTCAAGCTCCGTCATCGTCCCGCGTTTGAGCTCCGCCTTGCCCGAATCAAAAAGTATCGCGTTCGGCAGCGTCACCGTCACCGTCCCCGCCGCCGCGTCGAACGCCACGTCATATCCTTCGCCGAAGCCGCTCGCCTCGGCAGGACTTTGATTACGCTCGGCGATTTGCCTTTGCAGTTCTTCGATTGTCTGCTGACCCGTCGCCACTTCGCCCGCGAGCTGCGATTTTTCCGCGCGTTCACGTTCGAGCAGACCCTTTTGATTCTGATACTCCACGTTGAGCGCATCATATCTCTTCTTCCAGTTGTTACAGCCCGACGACAGCAGCATCAAAACCATTGTGACAAGTATAAGAACGTAGGTGAATTTTTTCCTAACAGCCTGCATTTCCAATCTCCTTTTTGACTGATATTTTAATCCGTTAATAATTGCCGAGCACCGGCGCCAGATAGCCCCAGATTCGGTCGCTCATTATAATAGCAACAAATATCCCCAAAGACAAGAACGGTCCATAGGGAATTTGCCGTGTTTTTTTGAAAAACATCTGCACCACCGCCCACCCAATCCCGAAAAACGGCGCTATAAAAAACGCCGTCCCCGCAGGCATCGCACCGATGCACGCCCCCGCAGCACCCATCAAATGCACATCACCCAGCCCCATCGCCTCCCGGCCAAATCCCAGCGTGCCGAGGATGCGGGTGGTCCAGACGATTGCACAGCCGATAAAATATGCGAAAACAGAGCCGAAAAACCCCGCCACCATCGGCTTATCCAACAGCCGAATCCAGAATTGCTCGATTGCTGCGATACGTTTAGTCAATAGATAAACGCATATTGCGCCGGCGATTACCGGCAGCAAAAACAGCACCTCGCGCAGCACCTCAATCCGATGATTGATATTCGGTTCTGTCTTCGGTCTCTGGTCTTCGGTCTTTTGTCTTTCGTCGTCGCTCGTCGCTGGCCGCTCGTTTTCGCCTGCTGTCTTCTGTATTCTGTCTTCTGTATTCTCCTTTTCGCCTCCGGTCTCCGGTCTTTCTTCCCAATCATAGCTGCGTTTTATTATTCCCGTTGCAAGTAATATCATCGAAACGCCCAGGCCGAGCGCACCGCCCAGCGATAATGCGCTCGTCGTAGTCGATGCGTGTGGAAACAGGTGGAAGCCGCGAATAAGGCGATAATCGATTGCCAGCGGAGCGGCCGTCGAGCCGATGATGCCGACTATTGTGGCGAACCAGCACAGCCAAAGCGGAATTATCCATAACTCAAGGTCAATCGCGCTGGCCGCGATTAAAACACTCAGCAGGATTATTATCATAAGATATAACAGCCAGCCGCCGGCCGTGAAGTATGGAATGCCCGCCCGCAGGCCCGAACGGAAGAATAAATAATATATAAATACGAATACCGCCGACGTCAGCAATTCGATAACAAAATACCTCGGCGAAATCCTCGCCTTGCAGTATCGGCACTTCCTGCCTAACAGCAGGTATGAAATCATCGGGATATTGTCGTAAAACCGGATTCCTTTGCCGCAGGACGGGCAGAACGACCCCGGCGTGGCCAGCGATTTTTCGCGCGGCAGGCGGTAAATGACGACGTTGAGAAAACTGCCGACGCACGCCCCGAACGCGAATGTGAATGTAATCCAAAACCAGTCCGGTAGTATCATTACGCTTCCTTGCATATATAGATTTGCCTGATTCTATTGAAATTGGCGCAAAAAGCAACCAAAGATTATTAGACGCTGATTCCGCTGATTTCACAGAGGACGATTTTCTACCACGGAGAACCCGCCCTCGTTAAAACTACGGCGGGCAGGCACCGAGAACCACGAAGGAAATATCAATAAATCTTCGTGCCGCTTCGTGAACTTCGCGGTGAAATACAAAAAAGAAAATTGATTATTGATTAATGATTCTTTCTAAAAAAGCGTGCAGCGCAGAACGTATAGATACAGGAAAATCCACTTTTAATTGCGTCAAGCCTGCGTCTTTGATTCCTGCACATCGGCCCTGCCCATAAATCTTTTTACCAGCGAGCCTGACCGCAGGAAATTCACAGCCGCTATTAAATAGAGAATAAACCTAAAAGTCGAACCGATGCCCTTTGAGATTAAACTGGAACGCAATACGGCATAAATATTTGTCACCGATTCACTCGAATCTGATGGTGCTTT
Source organism: Phycisphaerae bacterium (assembly GCA_041657685.1). Taxonomy (GTDB): domain Bacteria; phylum Planctomycetota; class Phycisphaerae; order Sedimentisphaerales; family Anaerobacaceae; genus JBBABK01. The sequence goes on from JBBABK010000072.1 coordinate 5,046, forward strand.
TACAAAACCGCCTAAAAACGCTGAATAAATCCCTTCCACAATGTTAGAAAGCTGAATAATCGCAAGAACTAATAGGCACACGCCAAATCCCTTTACAATCACGTCTAACCAGTCATTCTTATTCATTGCGTTGCTCCCTTTATTTTCAAAAATGTATTCAATACTCCGCATCGCAAAAATGTGCATAATCTGTTGCTGATAATATCCCAATTCCGGTCAAAGACAAGGGAATTTCGATTGATTATTGATGATTGATTATTTCTCCGCGTTCTCTGCGTTCTCTGCGGTTAAAAGTTGGTCCTTGCGAATTCCTTATGGTATTTCCTTGCTGCCATATCGTACGCCCTCGCCGCATCTTCCTCAGTCTCATACGTCCCCAGATAATATCTCTTGCAGTTATAATTTATCACCGCGTGCCACCTGCCGCTGCCGTTCCGTTTGACCCCCTTATATCTCGAAGTCCTCGTGCCGGCCCTCTTGGCCTTATTCCTCGAATTCTCAAATCCCGTCGCCAGCCGAAGATTCGCCCTGCGATTATCGAAACCGTCACCGTTTATATGGTCAACCTGCAAATCACGGGGAGCGTCGAGAATAAACCGGTGCATGGAAACAATCTTGCGTCGATACCTTGAAACAACTACCGTCCTTCCCGCATAATAAGTATTGCTCCTGTTGGACCTTCTTATATACCAGCTAAATTGATTGACTCGTTCGAAATCCTCGATGTCAACAATGGCGTACCTGCCCTTGGTTAGCGGAATCCTTCTGAAGGTATATCCGTAGCGCAGCCTGCGAAAAATAAGCGCGAGCCTGACCGCGAAATCGCAGAGCTTCTGCGGGACGAAGATGGAAACGGAAAATGTCTTGCTGATTTTTGGCAAGAATGATTCCCTCCGGAAATCATCGCAATGTGTGTTGTGTTTTTGATTCTTGTGACTAAAGACTAACGACTATTGACTAATGACTGAATTGATATGCCGTGGGCTGCTGCCCTATCCCGCTCAAACGCCGCGGGGGCTGGTGCTGTTGGATATTTACCCAACAAGGGCGGTATTATACCATATTTTTAATAAAAGTCAAACAAAAACTTCGTTTTTTACAAAAAAAGCTATACAGCTCATATCCATACACGACCGCGTACAACCATCGGCCGAGCCGGCCAAAATAAAAAAACCGCTCCAAATCTGCCCAATTGACGGTTAACAGCAGCCCGATTTCCGCCGAAGATAGTAACAGGTCCCGGCAGCAGCCGGCCTGTTTTTTGTATCTTACAATACGAAGTTAATACAGTTTGGAAGAGGAGGCTCCTGTGAGGAGGCGATTACCCGACAGTGCCTGATTTGGAGTTTGTGCAATAGCTGCGCACTGTTCACAGATGAGGATTTAGAATGCTGCTGATTCAGAAAGAAATCGAAATTCCGACATACATGGGCAGCGATTCTCTTATCGATTATTTCAGGGAATCGGTCGAGAAGCACCTCGGCAAAAATGAAATTCCCGTCCGGTTCGCCGTCATCGAAAGCAATTCGGACGGATACCGCTGCGAACTGGGCGTACTTTCAGACTTGGCCGAAATTCCCGCTGAAACGCCAAGCTCAATTTTCGATTTCAATAAAAGAGAGGTTGAAAACACCAACAGCTTTAATGCCGTTATGATTGTTCCAACTGGAATCGGCTGTGAAATCGGCGGTCACGCGGGAGATGCAGGACCCGCCGCGAGGCTTCTGGCCGGTGCGTGCGACACGCTCATAACGCATCCGAACGTGGTCAACGCTTCTGATATAAACGAACTGCCTGAAAACGGATTGTACGTCGAAGGCAGCGTGATTTCGCAGATGCTGATGGGGACGGCCGGACTGCAAAAAGTCCATTCGAACCGCGTTATGCTCGTGATTGATAAACACAATGTCAAGTACATCACGGATGCCACTGTCAATTCCGTTTCCGCCGCACGTGCGGCGATGGGAATAGACTGCCCCTTAGTGGTCGAGTTGGACCCGTCCATATCTACGCAGGCTGGATATTCCGTTGCGGGCTGTGCGACAGGACGGGTCGAAGGACTGGAGCGGTTATGCGAAGTGCTGAAAAAGTACGGCCGGGATTACGACGCCGTGGCCATCGCCTCGGTGATAGACATTCCGGACGAACTCCATCTGTCCTATTTCAACAGCAAAGGCGAAATCGTTAATCCCTGGGGCGGCGTGGAGGCGATGCTTACCCACACGATAACTATGCTCTTCGGCGTTCCGGCGGCACACGCTCCGATGTGCGAATCTATGAAAATTATGAATCTCAATATCGGAACGGTCGACCCGCGAATCTCGGCCGAAGCCATCTCGATATGCTCACTGCACTGTGTTTTGAAGGGGCTTCATCGAAGTCCTCGAATCATAACGGATAAAATGGTTTTCACACATCCGGGAGTTCTGACTGCCGCAGATATATCCTGCGTTGTTATGCCGGACAAGTGTTTGGGGCTGCCGACTCTGGCGGCTTTGGAACAGGGCATACCTGTAATCGCGGTCAAAGAAAACAAAAATAATATGAAAAACAATCTCAAAGACATGGCATTTCCTGACGGCAAGCTGTTTATTGTCGAGAACTATCTCGAAGCGGCCGGAATAATGACGTGCCTCAGACAAGGCGTTGTACCGGCGGCAGTACGTCGGCCGCTGGAATACACAAAAATTCAATGCGAACGGCCGAGTTCAAAAACATAGGCTGAAGTGATTCCCCTCCGTAAAGTCCCCTGCTTATCACGTCTATCTCTTCTTCGCCCTTTTAGCTGCTGCTGCGACCTTCATCGGCAGGCCGAACAGACGAATAAACCCGGTCGCGTCGGTCGGGTTATACTCATTGCCCATCTTGAAGCCGGCCAGCGCCGTGTCATACAGACTGTACGGACTTTTCATACCTGCCAATGTGCAGCTTCCTTTGAATAGCTTCAGACGAACCGAACCGGTGACATTCTGCTGTGTTTTATCGACAAATGCGTCGAGCGCTTCACGCAGCGGGCAGTACCACTGGCCGTAATAGACAAGCTCCGCGTATTTGAGCGCGACCAGCTGTTTATAGTGCGCGGTCTCGCGGTCGAGAGTCAGGCTTTCGAGCGCCTTGTGCGCGGTTACGAGTATTGTCCCGCCCGGCGTCTCATATACGCCGCGGGACTTCATACCGACCAGGCGATTTTCAACAAGGTCGATTTGGCCGACCGCATGCTCGCCGCCGATTTTATTCAGCGTCTCGATAAGTTTAACGCCATCGATTGCCTTGCCGTCAAGTTTTACAGGCACGCCCTGCTCGAAACCGATTTCGACGTAGTCGGGTTTATCGGGAGCCTTGGAGACGGGATTGGATATTACGAACAATTCATCCTTCGGCTCGTTGGCCGGGTCTTCGAGGTCCGCTCCTTCGTGACTGATGTGCCACAAATTGCGGTCGCGCGAATAGATTTTCTTTTTACTCTGCTCAATCGGAATATTATGCTTCTTCGCATAATCCACCGCCGCCTCGCGACTGGTCAGTTCGAACTTCGGGTCCTTCCACGGCGCGACGATTTTCAGTTTCGGGTCCAGCGCCATATACGTCAGCT
>JBBABK010000073.1:0-8607 GCA_041657685.1 Phycisphaerae bacterium
CACTAAGCACGTTACGGCCTGCAGGCGCGACGGCGTAATTATGAATCGGAAAAGCGGGGTCTGGCACGACGGCCGTGTCACCGGGGCCTAACATCGCAAGGCATAAATGGCTGAATCCCTCTTTCGAGCCGATGCAGGCAAGGACTTCCTGTTCGGGGTCAAGCTCGACGTTATATAGTTTGGCGTATCGCTTGGCGACCTCGCCGCGGAGGTTCTTTATGCCGCGAGATGCGCTGTAGCGGTGGTTGCGAGGGTCTTTGACGGCTTCGACCAGTTTATCGATTACGATATCAGGCGCTCCGTCGGTGGGATTGCCCATACCGAGGTCGATAATATCCGCCCCGGCCTGGCGCTTGGCAAGTTTGAGGGCGTTGAGCCTGCCGAACAGATAAGGCGGCAGTCGTTTAATCCGTGTTGCGGGTTCGATTTTAAAATCAGGCATATTTTTCACTTCCGTTCAGGCTTAACAGGCAGCACTTTAAACGCACAACAGCTTCGGCTTTACACGGCCGATAACCGGTTCCAGGGCTGCCTATTAGAGTATTCGGACAGTTTACATTCCGGGCATTACTTTTCAATTCAAATTTAACATCACGACAGCCGTATCGATGCCGCTGCCGAAAACAGTTATGTTTTGTCTTGATTTATTGGAGATTTTATGGTATAATGCCTGATTAATCGAAAGTAGAGGGCGTTTGTTCGAAAAGGTGCTTGTTGGGGGATGAAAAGAATTCGCGCGAAGATTTTTTACATAGTAATTTTCAGTGTCACCGCGTTTTCGTGCTTTGCCAGGTACGGCGGCGGCAGCGGAACAGCTCAATCGCCCTACCTGATTTATACGCCGGCGCAAATGGACCTCATCGGCCAGAATCCCGACGACTGGGACTGTCACTTCGCACTTATGAACGATATCGACCTCGGCGGATATACCGGGACGCAATTTCATATCATCGGCGAGAACAGCACAAACGCCTTTACGGGCGTCTTTGACGGACGGGGACACGTCATATTGAATTTCAGCTACAGCAATATCTCGCGGATTGCGGCAGGACTGTTCGGCGTAATCGGCGACGGCGGAGTTGTGAAAAATCTTGGATTGGAAGAGCCGAATGTCTCAGGGTTTATGAAGGTGGGCGGATTGACAGGCTCGGTATTCGGTACTGTCGAAGAATGCTGGGTTATAGGCGGAACAGTTGATGCTTATACCGTTTCTGCCGGAGGACTAACCGGCGACATTTCAGGCGGAGCGCTCATCGACTGCTATTGTGTGGATACACAGGTCGATAGCTTCGGCGGAGGAGGATTAGCAGGATTTAACAACGGCGGTTTTATTGTGAACAGTTTAGCAGCCGCGTTTGTCGCTGATGAATCTTATTGCGGCTCGGTCGTCGGTGAAGACAGCAACGGCATTTACGTCGGATGCTTTTATGACAGCGGGGTCAATCCGACGCTTAGCGGAATTGGTGATGCGAGTGACCCGGCAGGTTTAATCGACCAAACTACGGCGAACCTGATAATCGCTGATACATTTATAGACGCGGGCTGGGATATAGTGACATCGGATTACCAGCCTTTGAAAAATACATGGCGAATGTGCACCGACGGAGTTTCATATCCGTCTCTTGCTGTTGAATATTCGTTAGCTGATTTCTCCTGTCCGGACGGACTGGACCTTTATGATTTGGCGGTATTAGCTGACGAATGGATTTTGCCGAAGCTTAGTGCGGACGCCGACTTCAATCGCGACAGGTGGGTGGATTTCACCGACTGGGCAATTCTCGCCGCTGCGTGGAAGACTACACAGGCCGATGCAAACTATAATCCGCTCGCTGATATTTCACTGCAATGGGGCGACGGAATAATCGATGAATACGACGCAGCCGCGTTTGCCGAGAATTGGTTAAAACAAGGCTCCGCGTATTTCAACGCTGATATCGAACCGTACGGAGGCGACGGCGATGTCGATTTTGCCGATTTTGCTGCGTTCGCTGATTACTGGTATGCAGAATTTTAAAACGCGAATTTGTACGCCAGGAGTTTGTAAATCAGTTTCGCAGCGGTGAAATCGGAGGACTTGTTTTGCTCATTCGGGCAAAGTTCAACAACATCGAAACCCACGACATTTTTATTTTCACAAACCGCTCGCAAAAGTGCCAGCACGTCGTACCACAATAAGCCGCCCGGTTCGGGCGTGCCGGTCGAGGGCATTATCGACGGGTCGAAAACGTCGAGGTCGATTGTGATATAAACATTGTCCGTTAATTTTTCAACCGCCCTGCTGATATAGCCGCGGTCATTATAAATATCCTCTGCGAGAAAAATTCTGTCGCGGTCAATAGATTTTAACTCGTAGATATCCATACTTCGGATGCCGACCTGCACAATCGGGCACAATTCTTTGACGCGGGCCATTACGCAGGCGTGATTGAATTTTGAATTCTGGTATTCATCGCGCAGGTCGCTGTGCGCGTCGAGCTGCAATACGGAGAAATTTTTAAATTTCTCGCTGTGCGTCTTTATCGCGCCGATGCTCACCGAGTGCTCGCCTCCGATTGTTACGACGAATTTGTCCGCGGATAAAAGTTCTGCGACTCTTTTTTCGACGGCTTGGGCCATTTTTTCCGGCGACGAATTTTCGGTTACAGGCTTATCGGCATAAATGCCCTGCCTGTACGGCTCGGTGCGCGTTTCGATATCGTAATTTTCAAGCTGACAGGAAGCGTCGAGAATCGCGGCTGGGCCTTTATCAGCTCCTTTGGCATAGGTGCTCGTTCCGTCGTATGGCACGGGCAGCAGAACAACCTTTGCCGAGTCGAATTCGCGGTACTTGTCGTCGAAATCGCCGAAGGTTTGCATTTGCGGTATCGGGAATAAATAACGATTAATGGTCGAACAGGAACATCGCGATTGCGACGACGGTGGTCCATATATCCTGCTTGCCTGTCGCGGTCTGCGTTATATTGCTCGTGCGAATAATCAGCCCGCTGGATTTATAGACCTGCTCTTTTTCGCTCCACGCCTGGTCGGGGTCAAGTTCCATACCGAGCGTTGTGCCGAGCATACCGGCCGCGAGGTCTTCAGCCATATCGGCTGCCTGTTTCTGGTTCATTCCGTATTCGTGCACCTCGGACAGATAGCCCCAGTTGTTGTGGTCTTTGGGAATAGCAAGGCCGACCGAGGCGGCGATTAGTCTGTCGTATTCGTTGGTATCGGAGCGAGCCATTACGCAGAAATTAATTGCACCCGGAGTGAGCCTTCTTACGCCGGCCTCTTTGCTGATGATTTTGCATTTGGGCGGCAGGATGGATGAGACCTGAACGAGGTTCTGCTGCGCGACGCCTGCTTTTCGCAGGGCCATCTCGAACGATTTGAGCCGATATTTATGCCTGCCGACGCCTTTGGTCAGGAAAACCTGGCTTGGTACCATTTCATCAATTAGCACTTCTTTTCTCCTTGCAACGCAACCGAGCCTGATATACCGGTGTTAAATAAAGCACCACAAGTGCGAAATTATACGACGTATACATCCCTTGACAATAAAAAACTCCACCGTTTTTTATAATCCGGTTCGCTTCTTAAAAATGTGATGTATATTTTAAACGGAGGTGAACTATGCTCGCAGAAAAATGCCCGATAATGGACCAGGCCACAAAGCTGGAATTGAACGTCTCAAAGCTGTATCTGGTTTTTAGCCGGATATGTACGGAGGATGCCGATTTCTGGTGGCAGCTTTCGATTGAAGAAACCAATCACGCCGCTTTGCTGGAAAGCGTAAGAGAAACAGCATTCAAAATCGATTTGTTCGCCGATTCACAGGAAGAGCATAAGCAGCTGGCCGAGGCCAACGAAAAAATCGCCTCGATGATTAAAAAATTCGAGCAAACTCCTGCAACGAGAGAGCAGGCCTTTAATATCGCGTTAGAGCTTGAAAACTCGGCCGGCGAAATCCATTTTCAGCACTTCATCGAGAAGCGGGAAAAAACGCCTACCGAGAAAGTTTTCGAGACTCTAAATCAGGAAGACAGCGACCACGCTGAGCGAATCCGCTCGTATATGGATTGTCACGGCATAGCAATTATTTCCTGAAATCAACTTGAACTTGTCAGAATTGCTTAACCAAGGCAAAGCCGGCGGTGGATTCGCCGGTCATAGTCGGCGGCATAGGGACGATATCAAACCCGGCGACTTCCATATCCATATGCTTTCCCGCGACGCTGTGGCCTACCGCCCAGCCGAGAGCCGCTCCGAAAACAACGTCACTTGCCCAGTGGTCGCCTTCTTCGACCATTCGATACGCTACGAACGTCGCACCGATATAAGCGGGGATTCCGACTTTAGGCCCGTAAAATTCGTCGAGCACGGATGCTACCGTGAACGAGCTTGAGGTATGGCCGCTGGGCCAGGCCCATTTATCGCCGTTGGGATTTTCGTTGCCGCGGGCCGCCTTTAGGCCGACGGTTACCAGGCCGTTAATCGTCAGGGCCGTCATCATCGTCCACGAACGGTCTTCGTTCAGCGTATCATTATTCTGCACAGCCATCGCGTACCATAAACCCGTCACGGCGAAATGTGTGCCGGGGCTGCCGACGACGTTGAGCATTTCGCTGCCGAAGCCGTCGATAATGCGATGCTTCTCGACCTGGTGCTGAATGTCCTCGTCCGCTTCTGTGTTGTGCATTACGATACTGGCCGCACCGGCCACTGACAGCAGCCAGATATTGTTCGGCTGTGTGAACGTATCGACCGAATCTTCCCACAGGCGGTCGGGCCAGGTATGCCGCTGGTTCCAGACTGATTTTACCCAGTCGCGCTTCGGCGGCTCGTTGATGTCACCGCCCTGCTGCGCGAAAACGAATGAAGTCAGGATTGCAAAACAGATTATTACGCAAACAATTCGGTAACGACAATTCTCTCGCATTGCTGTCCCCTGAACCCTATACCCTGTACGCTAATAATTATTCCCATTCGATTGTGGCCGGCGGCTTGCTCGAAATATCATAGACGACGCGATTGACGCCGCGAACTTCGTTTATAATTCTGCTCGAAATCGTGCCGAGCACCTCGTACGGGAGCTGCGAGAAATCGGCCGTCATAAAATCAGCCGTCTCGACGCACCGCAGTGCGATTACATTTTCATAGCTGCGCTCGTCGCCCATCACGCCGACCGTAGAGACCGGCACAAGCACGCACAATGCCTGCGCGATTTTTCTGTAAAGGTCAGCCGATTTGATTTCGTCTATTAAAATTTCATCGGCGTTTCGCAGCACTTCGAGTCGTTCGGATGTGACTTCACCGATGATTCGCACCGCCAGACCCGGCCCGGGGAACGGATGTCGCCAGACAATATCTTCAGGCAGGCCGAGATATTCGCCGACTAATCTCACTTCGTCTTTGAACAAATCCCGCAACGGCTCGACCAGCTCAAAACCCAACTCCGCCGGCAGACCGCCGACGTTATGATGCAGCTTGATATTGGCGGCTGGGTTGCCGTCTTTGTGGCCCGACTCGATTACATCGGGATACAGCGTGCCCTGCGCGAGAAATTTTGCGTCTTTGATTTTTGTTGCCTCGGACTTGAACGCCGCGATAAATTCGTGGCCGATGATGATTCTTTTCTGCTGCGGCTCGGTGACGCCTTTTAATTTTGATAAAAATTGTTTCGACCAGTCCACCACGCGCAGGTCGATATGGAAATGGTCTTTGAAAGTCGCTATGACCTGCTGCTTTTCATTTTTCCGCAATAAGCCGTTGTCGACGAATATGCAAACCAGTTTATCTCCGACAGCCCGATGCAGCAGAGCGGCCACGACCGACGAATCCACCCCGCCGCTCAGACCGCAGACAACCGTCGAATCGCCGACCTGTTTGCGAACGTTATCGAGCGTATCTTCGACAAAGTCGCTCATCTTCCAGTCGCCGGCGCATTTGCAAATGTCGTACAGGAAATTGCGAAGGATTTGCGTGCCCCTGGGCGTATGCGAAACTTCCGGGTGAAACTGCACGCCGAAGAACGGCTTGCTCTTATGCCGCACCGCGGCGAATTTGCAGTTGCTGGTTGCGGCTATGCTTACAAAATCCTTGCTTAATGAACCTACCTGGTCGCCGTGCGACGCCCAGGCCTGAATTGTTTTATCGAGCGTCGCGAACAAATCGCTGTCGTCGACAATTGTCAGCGACGTTCTGCCGTATTCGCGTTTTTCGGCGCCGATAACTTTTGCGCCGAGGACCGAACAGCCAAGCTGCATTCCGTAACAGATACCGAGCACGGGCACGCCGAGCGAGAATATTTTTTCGTCGCATCGCGGCGAACCGGGCGTATTAACACTGGCAGGCCCGCCGGACAGGATAATTCCCTTGAGATTCATTTTCGCTAATTCATCGGCCGGCGTATCATTTTTACAAATAACCGAATAAACGCCCTGCTCTCTTACCCGCCGTGCGATAAGCTGAACGTACTGACTGCCAAAATCCAATATCACTATAGTTTCGTGACTCATAATTCACCGCAGAGACCGCAAAGCTCGCTGAGTTTTCTAAAAATTATTTACCAGACGCACTATACCATTCTTTAATATTTTCGTGTGAAAGTTTATCAGCAAGCCGACTTTCAAACCAGTCAATTTTAAATATGAAATCAATTGTGCTCTGTGGATAGACAACAGATGTTCTACTGCTTTCAATTCAATTACGACGGCATTTTCAACCACTAAATCCAGTCGATATCCGCAATCAAGTTTCATATCACGATATACAACCGGCAATGCTTTTTGTTGTTCTAATTTCAATCCTCGTGAGATAAGTTCAAACGCCAGACACGCTTCGTACGCCGATTCTAATAATCCCGGCCCAAGAGTGCGATGCACATCAATGGCTGAGCCGATTATCTGTTCTGTAATCTCATTTATTTTATCATTATCATTCATCTCTGCGGTCTCTGCGTACTCCGCGGTAATTAAATTTTTTATTATCTCTGCGCTCTCCGCGTGCTCGGCGGTAAAACTCACCGCAGAGACCGCAAAGCTCGCAGAGCTTTTAAAAAATATTTAAATGACATTTACGCTGCTTTTTAAAATTTACTATTTTTCTTTGTGTACTCCGCGTGCTCGGCGGTGAATATTAACTTTCCAGCGGCAGCGACGCTGAATAATTCGGCGCTTCCTTTATAATCTGGATATCGTGCGGGTGCGATTCGCTGACCGAGGCGTGGCTGATTCGCACGAACTTCGCCTTTGTCCGCAGCTCGGCTATATTCTTCGTTCCGCAGTAGCCCATTCCGGCTCGCAGCCCCCCTACCAATTGATAGACGAACCCGCTGAGATGTCCGCGATACGGCACCCGGCCTTCGACGCCTTCGGGCACGAGCTTGCTCCTCTCGGTCGAGCTTTCCTGGCCGTAGCGGTCGGCGGAGCCTTTTACCATCGCGCCCAATGAACCCATTCCGCGATATTCCTTGAACTGCCTGCCTTTATATATGACTAACTGGCCGGGGCTTTCCGACAATCCCGCGAACAATGAGCCAATCATAACCGATGATGCCCCTGCCGCGATTGCCTTGGTAATGTCGCCGCTCTGACGGATGCCGCCGTCGGCGATAACTGGAATGCCCGCCGGCCCAGCAGCCTGGTTAGCGTTCATAATCGCTGTTATCTGCGGCACACCTACGCCTGATATTACACGCGTCGTACAAATCGCACCGGGGCCGATACCCACCTTAACAGCATTGACACCGGCGTTTATCAGGTCTTTCGCCGCCTCAGCGGTGGCGATGTTGCCTGCGATGACGTCGATATTATATTTCTTCTTAACGGCCTTAACAGTATCAATAACATTGTTCGAATGCCCGTGCGCGGTATCGACGACCAGCACATCGACCTCGGCGGCAATCAGCGATTCGATTCGCTCGTAATCATTTACACCGACGGCTGCGCCTACTCGCAATCGGCCGCGCTCGTCACGGGCCGCGATTGGATATTGCTGTACGCGGTCGATGTCGCGCATCGTTATCAGCCCTGCTAACTCGCCTTTTTTATTTACCAGCAGCAGTTTTTCGACCTTGTGCTTTTGCAGTATTTCTTTCGCCTGTTCGAGCGTCGTATTAGCCGGGCCGGTAATGAGTTTGTCTTTGGTCATAACCTCTGAAACGTGAACGTCGTAATCCTTGAGGAATTTCAAATCCCTGCGGGTCAGGATTCCAACCAGTTTTTTGCCGTCGACGATTGGAATTCCCGAGACGTTCTGCTCGTTCATCAACTCGCGGGCCTTGCTGACCGGCTGATTCGGATTGAGCGTCACCGGGTCGATAATCACGCCGTTCTCGCTGCGTTTCACTTTGGCGACCTCGCGCTTCTGGGCCTCGACGGAAAGGTTCTTGTGAATGATGCCGATGCCGCCCTCCTGTGCCATCGCGATTGCCAGCGCAGCTTCGGTCACGGTGTCCATCGCGGCCGATACAATCGGGATATTAATACTGATATTGTTGGTTAGCTGCGTGGCAGTCTGTGCGTCGGCCGGTATGAAGTTGCTGCGGGCCGGGATGAGCAGGCAGTCATCGAAGGTTATAGCGTCGCCGATGAATTTGGCTGATTGGGGCTGATTAGTCATTTTGGG
>JBBABK010000074.1:0-524 GCA_041657685.1 Phycisphaerae bacterium
GAAAACGCACCCGTCTTTCTCAACCTTGGTTTTCAGACCCCTTGCCGCAAAATATTTCCGCAAATCATCAGCCGAAAATTCATACAGGCTGTGACGAAGAAATCTCCCGCCTCGGCCGTATGCCTTGATAAAATCCGTGATGCTCCCCGAATGAGTAATATTGCATCGCCCCCTGCCGGTGCGAAGCAGTTTGCGGCCTGCTGATGTGTTGCGCTCGATGATTAAAACGTCTGCGCCGTTTTGCGCCGCCCAAATCGCTGCGAACAAACCGGCCGGGCCGGCACCTATTATGCAAATATCACTTTTCATAATATGAGCTAACCCGGCACGGTTATTTTAAATTAGCTAAGCAGTTCTTTTGCTTTGGCGACTACGTTTTCCGCAGTAATGCCGAAGTGCATATAAGCGTCTTTATATGGTGCGCTCGCGCCAAACGACTTCATACCGATGAAAATCCCACCATCGCCAATATACCTTTCCCATCCCAGCCCAATCGCGGCTTCTACTGCGATGCGTTTCTTAAC
>JBBABK010000074.1:534-8523 GCA_041657685.1 Phycisphaerae bacterium
GCGGCAGCACCGAATCCTTATAAGCCTGCGACTGCATCTCGAACAGCTCCCACGACGGCATCGAAACCACCTGGGCCTTTACGCCCTGGCCTTGCAGTGTCTCAGCCGCAGCTAATGCGATGTGAACTTCCGAGCCGCTCGATAACAAAAGCATATCAGGATTATCTACCTGCTTGACCGCGTATGCGCCTTTTGCGAGATTGGTTGCAGAAGCATATTTTGTCTGGTCGAGTATCGGCTGGCCCTGACGGGTTAGCAGCAACGCGACCGGCCCGTTGTTATATTCGAGAATAAATTTCCACGCCTGAGCCGTTTCGTTCGCGTCGGCGGGACGAAGCACGATGATGCCCGGCATCGCACGCAGCGAGGGTATATGCTCGACAGGCTGATGCGTCGGGCCGTCTTCGCCCAAACCAATGCTGTCGTGCGTGAATACGAAAATTGACGGATAACCGCTCATCGCCGCGACGCGAACCGCCCCTCGTGCATAATCGCTGAACACAAAAAACGTTCCGCCGTACGCCCTGCACAACCCGCTCACCGATATACCATTTATAATCGCGCACATCGCGTGCTCGCGAACGCCGTAACGAATGTACCGTCCCTGCCACTGGTCTTTCTGGAAATCGACAACGTCTTTAAACCGGGTATTATTCGACGGAGTCAAATCCGCCGAGCCGCCCATAATCAAAGGCATATGCGGCATCAGTGCATTTAATACCGTGCCCGACGCCTTGCGTGTCGCCATCGGCTTATCAACCGCGAACTGAGGCAGCAGCGTATCAATATCTACCGCGGGCTTTCCCGCCGCCGCCGTTTTGAACTCCTCGGCAAGCTCCGGATGCTGCTTGGCATATTTCCTGAATTTGCTCTGCCATTTCTTCTCCGCTTTGATGCCCGCGTCGCGAACACCGAGCATATGCTGTGCAACTTCATCAGGAACATAAAAAGTCTTTTCCGGGTCCCATCCGAATTGCTTTTTGGTAAGTTTAACTTCCTCTTCACCCAGCGGCGAGCCGTGTGCCTCCGATGTATCATGCGCGTTCGGAGCGCCGTATGCGATATGAGTGCGAAGTTTTATTATCGTGGGCTTGCCTTTATACCGCATCGCTTTTTTAATAGCTTTCTCGATTTTTTCGAGGTCCGTGCCGTCGCCGTCAACCACAATAACGTTCCAGTTATATGCTTTGAACCGCATCGCGACGTTTTCTGTGAACGACAGGCTCGTGTCACCGTCGATACTGATATGATTGTCGTCGTAAATCACGATAAGATTATCAAGGCCGAGATGTCCCGCGAGCGAACAGGCCTCCGATGAAACGCCCTCCTGCAAATCACCGTCACCTGCGATAACGAAAATTTTATAATCTATTATTGCTAAATCCTCTTTGTTGAAATGGTCGGCTATATGTTTTTCCGCTACTGCCATTCCGACCGCGTTCGAAATACCCTGCCCCAACGGCCCGGTTGTCACTTCGATTCCAAGAGCCGGGTCATATTCGGGATGGCCGGGCGTCTTGCTGCCGAGTTGACGGAAATTTTTCAAATCATCGAGTGACATATCATACCCGCACAGGTGCATCAGCGAATACAAAAGCATACTGCCGTGACCCGCGCTGAGAACGAACCTGTCACGGTTGTACCATTTCGGATTGGCCGGGTTGTGCTTCATCAGTTTTGACCAGAGCAGATACGCCGTCGGGGCCATACCCATAGGCATACCCGGATGGCCGCTCTTGGCCTTTTGAACGCCGTCAACGGCAAGAAATCGGATGGTTTCAATGGTTTTTTTCGCAAGTTCGCCGCTTATCGCCTGCTGTGCCGTCATCTGTATCTTCCTGTAATTAAAGCAGTTAGTAATTTATTCGTCATCAAAAATTAGCTCAGTAATATAATGTTTCAGACGTTTATATGCAACATTTTTTACAGACTGGCGTCTTTTAATGTGAATTGCTAAAATAAGCAGATGCGGTAAAGATTTTAAAGGATATATTTATGGAAACATGCCCTGCAGAAAATATCGAAGCTCTTTTTGGCTTGTTCTTTTTGCTGTTTACATGTTTTTTTGTAGTCCTTGTGCTATGTTTGAATATTCTATATGTTATAGCCTTTTGCAAAATCTTCAAAAAAGCTGGATACCACTGGGCGATGGGTCTACTTATTTTGGTTCCAATTGCAAATATTATAATAATTTTATACCTCGGTTTTGCTAAATGGCCTATCGAAAGCCAAATTCAGCTAACCCCGCCAGGTAAAATAAATGAGCGTTAAGCTTTTTTGTTCAGCATTTGGTTTACAACCTCGGCTACGCGCTGTGACGCCTGTTTTTCCGCTAACGGCCGGACAAGCTCCACAAGGTCGCTGCTGGTTCGGATTAGTAAATCCTTCAAGGCTAAAAGGCCTTCTACCTTCGCCTCTATCGGCTCGACCGAATCGAAATATGGCATATACTCAGGCACAAGCTCGTCCTGCGAAAGAATATTAACAAGCGACAGGTATTTCGTAGTGATTAGCCACCGCCCGACCAGATGCCAGAGAAATTTACTCGACTGATACATAATCACCATCGGGCAGCCCGCCGCGGCAACCTGCAATGTTGCCGAGCCGCTGGTGACAATCGAAAAATCGCTCGCCCTGGCAGTTTCATAAACCGTGCCGACCGAATACTCGCAGTGAAAATCCGTAAACTGCGTTGACTGCAAAACCTGTTTCACTTTCGGATTTAAGGCGACCGTGCAGAACCGCATCGAAGGATACTTGCTTTGAAGATTAACCGCTATTTTTTGCATGCTCGGCCACAAATGCTCAATCTCCGCTGTGCGTGAGCCGGGCATCAGCGCGATTTTCGCCCGCTCAGGCTCGAATCCGAGATAATATTTTTTCGTCGGCTCCGAGCTTAGCTGCTCTATTAAAGGATTGCCGATAAACTCCGCGTCGACGCCTCGCTGCCTGAACCACTGCTCCTCAAAAGGCAAAATGCAGCATAATTTATCGCACGTCCGTTTGAGCTTGCCAATCCGCCACGGCGCCCACGCCCACAACTGCGGCGCGACATAAAACAAAGTCTTTACCCCCTGCCGTTTGGCGGCTTTTGCGATATGAAAATTAAACGCCGGCGAATCGCACACAATTACAAGGTCAACCGGATTATTCCTCAGATACTTTTTGACCTTTTTAATCAGGCCGTGAAAATAAAAAATCTGCGAAAAAGCCTTATACGTCATAGCCGCTCGCTCAACCGTCGATTCCAGAAGCTCGGCGCCCGCCTCCGCCATTTTCGGCCCGCCCAGGCCCACAAGCTCGATATTGCCGTCTGCCGACAACGCCCGAGCCAGCGCCGCACAGTGAGCATCAGCGCTCGGCTCAGCCGCACTTATAAATACCCTGTATTTTTTCCCTTCTTCACTCATAATTAAGGGCCTTTTAATACCATTATTCCGAAAAAATCGCAAGTTTTAACTCTTGTTTAGCCCCTCGGCCTTTATCATGGCGAAGTCCCGATATATCGGGACGAAGACGGATGCCGAGGTGGTAACCAAACATCACACAAAAAATTGCTGTTAAAAAATTTTGTTGCAGCCTATATAATAGCCGCGGTAAGTCGCACCTTATTTTTGGCAAGGTGAAATGCTCGAAGATTACCGGATGATTATCAAGCTTCATCATGGGGACAGCGATGCGCTGCGCCAAATCTACCACAAATACAAGGACGCGATTTACACCACCGCCCTGACTCTGCTCAACGATTACACCGCGGCCGACAACGCACTGCACGACGCATTCGTTACATTTGCACAGCGGGCGCCAGGTCTTGCAATTTATAAATCAGCTAAGGTTTACCTCGCGGGCTGTATAGTCGCTCAGTCGCAGACGATTTTGAAACGCAAAATGTACAGTATCGAAGAAGTGCCGCGAACCTTCTGCAGTATATCTGATAATTCAACCGATGCCTCCGCTCAGCAGCATGCCTCGGCCGTTATGGACGCGATGATAAAAGTCCCGCAGCCGCAGAGAGAGTCGCTTGTACTTTACCTGTACGCCGGATTGAATTTTTCAGAAATTGCACGGGTGCAGCAAATCAGCGCCTCGGCCGCTAAGGACAGGTGTAATTACGCTTTGGAAAAACTCGGTGGAATTCTCGATAAACTGGTCGAAAATCTTACCGAACAAAACAGCATCGAAGATAAACTCAAAAAAGTTCGCTGCGTCACACCGGCCGAGCTTGACGAACAAATTCTCTCCGATTCACAGGCTCAATTCGAACGCGCATCCAAAGTCCACGTTGGAAAATCGAGACTGATAATCACGACTGCTTCCGTTGTGATTGCGTTAATTATCTGCGCAATAATACTTGCTGTTCTTCTCAGCGGACCCAGGCATGAACGGCCGGCTGTTACAACGCAGACAGAAATCACCCAGCCAAATATACCGCAGCCGCAAATCACACCGGCCCCAAAATTACCCGAGAACGTCCGGGAGCAACGCAAAATTCGGAACGACCAACAGCCAAACAAACCCGAACAAATTGAAATTATGGCAGCGACAGGCAACGTCAACGGATTGGCTGCTGTTCTGCAAACAGGCGATTTAAAAAACAAATTAACCGCCATAAAATTTCTCACGCGAATGTCCGACCCGCATGCTGCACAGGCATTGAACAATTTCGCCGCCGGACTTGACCCGGACAAGCCTGATGATTACTTGCTTGCTGATGCGCTCGGCCTGGAAGATTTCGGCAAACCCGATGAAGAAGAAATACAGGAAACTGGAACCACAACCGAACCGAACGAGCAGGATACCCAATTTGACCGGTCGGCTGAACAATATGTCACCGGTTGGCTTACTGACGAAAACGGCTATACGTTAGACGGTAAAATTTACGTCGGGAAAAACCAAGCCACCGCCGATGCTAACGGAATGTTTTCTATACAGCGGCCGAGCTTCGATAATTTTTTATCGTCTTTTGGTTATGCCATTAGCAGCGACGGACAGTTGGGAGTTATTTTCCACTGGAATCAAAATGACGACCTTAACGACATAGAGATTGTATGTATGCCGTTGTTCTCAGCAAGCGGTTACGTGGTTGATGTTAATAGTCAGCCTGTAAACAATTATCAAATGAAAATTGTGCCGGAAGCAAATGAACCAGGCGTTAAATACGGGTTTGAAGTGCCGTGGAAATATAGTATTGCTCCGGACGGTTCCTTCGACGTCAATTCGATACCCCCCGGCTATCCGCTGGAACTGATTATCAGCAAAGATGATTTGACATCGCGAGTTTTCCTCGGCGAACCGGAATTCGGAACACCCGTACAGTTGGGGGAACTCATCCTCGACTCGGTCATTGGAGAAGAAGTATCAGATTAAGACAAAAACTGAATAATAAACACGTTTACGACGGGATTGTAAAAGCGGAGTTGGACTAAGGGGGCAGTTTCTCATATAATGCACCGTTTGCATTTATTAAAACTATTGCGGCCTGGTAAAAGGAGATTATATGCCGAAACGGATATTCATAGTGCCGTTCGTATTGCTGCTGTGCATCGGATGCGGCAAAGATGAAGGACCAAAGTATACCGAAGAAGAGCTGGCGCAGATTCCGCAGCCCATCCGGCAAGGCCTTCCCCGGCCCAGCGGCGGATTCGTACTCGCTGTCGGGCAGGATACGATAACCAGTGATGATATATCCGGTGCGTTGATGCAGAGGCTCACTCCGCTGGCGCAGCAGAGCAGCTATGAACAATTCGTAAATCAGGCGATGCCCGTGGTCGCTATGGCCCTGCGGGACAAGGTCGTGGATATACTTTTATATGAGCGGGCAAAGGCCGCAGCGCCCGAAGAAATTGACGAGCAGCTCGATAAAGCCGTCGAGTCTGAGATGCGGCGGTTCATCGTCAGCTTTGGCGGCGATTATGCCAAGGCGGAGGAATTTTTGAAAAATTATTACGGGATGGGCTGGAAGGAATTTCGCGACCATCAGCGAAGGATGATTTTGTCGAGCAGCTATCTGCAGGGCAGGCTCGAAGAGAAAAAACCGGTGACGTACAGTCAAATCCGCCAGTATTACGACCAGCATCAGGATTTATACAAGAAAGACCCAACGGTAACCATTCGCCTGATTGATATTAACACTAGTCTGTTTAATAATGAACCGAACGCGGGGAAGCAACTTGCGGATGAGGTAATAAAGAAGCTCGAAGCCGGTGAGAATTTCGGTGAGCTGGCAAAACAATATTCCAATGGATACCGTGCCTCGACCGGAGGTTTGTGGCAGCCGGTCAATCCCGTCTCGCTGGCCGAGCCGTATGATATCCTGGCGGAAAAAGCCGGGCAGATGCAAATCGGCGAAATTGCAGGGCCGATAGAGAAGCAGGGACATATTTTTATTATGAAGCTGGAAGATAAAGATACCGGAACGGTCGCGCCGTTCGAAACCGTCCAGGCGGAAATCGAACAAATTATATTACTGGAGCGGAGACGCAAATCGTTCGACGATGTGATGGATAAAATTGTTGAAGAGGCGGCGATAAGCGGGCTGGATGAGTTCGCGCTGTTCTGCCTGCAGGAAATTTATCAACAGGCGAATAATCAGTCCTATCGCGGGAATTAAAATCGAAATGAAAATTGTGCAGGGCATAGACCTGGTGGATTTTCCGCGCATCGAGCAGATGGTCGAACGGCACGGGCAGCGGTTTATGGACAGGGTCTTTACCGAGGCCGAGCAAAACTACGCCTACGCAAATAAAAACAAAATGGAAAAACTCGCCGGACGGTTTGCGGCTAAAGAGGCGATTTTAAAACTGCTGGGGACGGGCTGGCGGGGAAAAATCGCCTGGACCGATATCGAAATAATTAATAACGAGATGGGCCAGCCGCTTGTGAATATCAGCGGGCAGGTTAAGGAAATCGCCGACAAAATGGGCATCAGCGAAATCAGCGTAAGCATCACACACACCGCCAATTTCGCAATCGCCTCGGCTGCCGCAATTTGCGAAACTGAAAAATGATTTCAAACTGCGAATAGATCACAAACTCCATCTATTCACTATTCACTAAATACTAACGGCTAAAAACTAATGACTAACGACTATTTCGATTGTGTTGTAATCGGTGCGGGACACGCTGGTATCGAAGCGGCTAACGCCGCGGTCAAAATCGGCGTAAAGACCGCCCTGCTCACCATCAGCAAAGATACCATCGGCGCAATGAGCTGCAACCCGGCCATAGGCGGATTGGCAAAAGGCCAAATCGCGCGAGAGGTCGATGCGCTCGGCGGATTGATGGGCCTGGCAATCGACGCAACGGGAATACAATTTCGAACGCTGAACAGCTCCAAAGGTCCCGCCGTTCAGTCGCCGCGCGCTCAGGCCGACAAACACAAATACGTCGAATGGATGCGCCAAACACTCGAATCAATCAACAATCTTACAATCATAGAAGATATGGCCGTCGATATTCTCGTTGATAACAATGCCGTCACCGGCGTCACAGGCCGAAGCGGAAAAATTTATAAATGCCCGACTTGTATCGTCGCGACGGGGACGTTTCTTCACGGCGTGATGCACATCGGAACCGAGCAGTTCAAAGGCGGCAGAATTAATGAGCCGGCTAGCGACGCGCTTTCCGAATCTTTGGAACGAATCGGCCTCGATGTCCAGCGCCTCAAAACCGGAACGCCGGCGAGACTCGCGCCTGACGGAATCGATTTTGATTTATGCGAGATACAAAAAAGCGACGAACATCCGCGGCCGTTTTCATTTCTAAATGACAAAATCGACCGGCCGGATATTCCCTGCTGGATTACGCACACCAACGAAGCCGTGCACAAGCTGCTTCGTGATAATCTTCACCGTGCACCATTATATGACGGCCAAATCAAATCGACGGGGCCGAGGTATTGTCCGAGCATCGAAATCAAAATCCTCCGCTTTCCCGATAAATCCCGCCACCAGATTTATCTCGAACCGGAAGATGAAAATATCACCACAA
>JBBABK010000075.1:0-8352 GCA_041657685.1 Phycisphaerae bacterium
TGCCGACACGCTTTTTATGATGGGCCTGCCGTACGACAGCGATTCAGCGGTCAGCTTTGGCGAAGAAATTATGAAATTCCTCAACGACCGCGCACACAAGGCAAGCGAACGCCTCGCCGACGAACGCGGCCCGTTTCCAAACTGGAACCAAAGCATCTGGCGAACACAGCGAAATACAAAGATGCGCAACGCCGCCGTCACAACCATCGCGCCGACCGGAACCATCAGCATCATCGCCGGCTGCTCATCGGGAATCGAGCCGCTCTATTCGCTGGCGTTCACAAGGCAGGTGTTGGCGGGCAAAAAGCTGATGGAAGTTAATCCGGTTTTCAAAAAATTGGCCCAGGCCGAAGGCTTCTACAGCAAAAAACTCGAAGAACGAATCGCCCGCACCGGAACCATTCGCAATATTCACCAAATCCCGGCCCCGATTCGGAAAATCTTCAAATCCGCTTACGATATCGCCCCCCAATGGCACGTTAAAATGCAGGCCGCCTTCCAGAAACACTGCGACTCAGCCGTCAGCAAGACCATCAATCTGCCCGAAAACGCCACCGCCGCGACGGTCGATAAGGCCTACAAACTCGCGTATGACCTCGGCTGTAAGGGAATCACGGTTTACTGCCGAAAATCACGCAAACTTGAGCCTATGTCACTTAATTGAATCGAACACCCCTGCCAACAATCGCCCGATAATATCGTATAATTTAACAGAGAAACAAAAATTAATGCTGAATCAGGGCGTTTGCCGATTCATTAATAAGCACAATTTTCTCCCCTCCGGAAGACGTCGGACAGTGCACAAACTGTCCGATGTTTTCTTTTTAGCTCACCATAAAGAATATGTAAACTTCATCTTTAATTATCTTCAATTCCTTCATACTCTTCATGGTAAAAAAATTACGCATTCGCCCCGCAGCACTTTTTATACTTTTTACCGCTGCCGCACGGGCAGGGGTCGTTCCGCCCGACCTTGGGAGTATCGAGCTGAATTTTTTTGACCGTCTTTTCGCCCTGCTGCGGAGCCTGTGCTGCCGCTCGCTGACGTTCCGCCATCGCGAACTGACCCACCTCATCGTGCGCCGCCTTGCTGACCTGATAGACGCTTCTGGCCTGCGAACCTGCTTCGAGATGCACCTTGAATATCACATCGGTAACCCTGTCCTCGACCGAATCAAGCATCTCATTAAACATCCGGTAGCCTTCGCGCTTATATTCAATCTTCGGGTCCTTTTCCGCCATCGACCGCATCCATATACTGCTCTTGAGATGGTCCATTGCGTAAAGATGGTCCTTCCACGCACCGTCATACACCTGCAGCAGCACATATCTTTCGAGGTCG
Source organism: Phycisphaerae bacterium (assembly GCA_041657685.1). Taxonomy (GTDB): domain Bacteria; phylum Planctomycetota; class Phycisphaerae; order Sedimentisphaerales; family Anaerobacaceae; genus JBBABK01. The sequence goes on from JBBABK010000075.1 coordinate 1,343, forward strand.
CTCAATTCCTTTCGAAGAAATTCCCTGCCGGCTTTCTTAAGCAATTCCGACTTATCATCCGCCTGCGATAACTGCTGCTCGCTCAGGTTCGCCTCGAATCTTTCATTCGCCCATTGCGCCAATTGCGCCGCATCGGATTTATTTATCTGTTCATCGATTTCCGCATCCAGTCGACCGCCATTAAAACTCTCGCTAAGTTCGAGCAATTGTTTATGCAGCACATTGGGACTTTCATTTTGCAGTTTTTCAACCGAAAGCTGCTGAGCGTACTTTTTCTCCACCCACTTTGCCAGCGACTCGTAGCCGTACACGTTCTGTCCCTGCGGCCCGTACACCATATTCATCGCGAATTCGACCGGGTACTCAATTTCCCGTCTTCGATATTTCTCCGCCGCCTTTTCCTCCATCAAACTTTCGACCTGCTCGGCCTTGTTCCCCTTGATTTCCGCTATATCCAGTCGAATCCCGAACTTCGCCCTGGCCCAGTCCACAAAAGTCTTGGCCGCAAAATCGTCACGCAGAAATTCATTAATCTGCGAGCAGTCCTTTTTATCAACCTGCACCGCCGCCGCATCGCCAAGCTGCTCTTCGATTTCCTCCGGCGACATTTCCTTTACCTTCGACGGACTCAAACTCACCTTAAAAGCGCTCATCGCCCATTTGCACAAGCCCCCAATATCCCACGAATTCGTATCGGAATAATCTTCAAGATATTCGCCAAGCGACAGTGAAATATCATTTCGCACCGCGTCCCTGGCCTGCTGCTTGATTGTTTCCTCGATTTCTTCGGTGGACGCATTGCTGATATCGCCCGGCCGTAAATCAACACCGAAATTCGTCCTCGCCCATTCGATTATGCATTTTACGAAATAGTCACCGGCCAGTATCGTCTCACAACTCTTGGCAATTGTCGAATTAATCATATCTTCGATAATCGCCTTAAGCCCCCTGCCCTTTATTACCTCTCGCCTTCGCTGATAAAAAACGTTCCGCTGAAAATCCATCACCTCGTCATATTCCAGCAGGCTCTTTCGCGATTCGAAGTTTCGCTCTTCGACCTTCTTCTGCGCCTTTTCAATCCCCTTGCTGATTCTGCCGTGATATATCGGCTGCCCTTCTTCCCATCCAATCCACGACAGTGCCTTGACCGTCCACTCCGGCGCGAACAGCCGCATCAAATCATCTTCGAAACATAAAAAAAACTGGCTCGAACCCGGGTCACCCTGCCTGCCGCATCGCCCGCGAAGCTGATTATCGATTCGCCTCGCCTCGTGCCGTTCCGTTCCCAGTACGTGCAGCCCGCCCAACGCCGTCACGTTCTCACCGAGCACAATATCCGTCCCGCGGCCCGCCATATTCGTCGCAATAGTGACATTGCCGCGCATGTTCCCGTCTCGGCCTTTATGCTGCTGGCCCGCTTTCGCGATAATCTGTGCTTCTCTTGCGTGCTGCTTGGCATTCAAAACCTCGTGCTCGATTCCGAATCGCCTGGTCAGTGAATTCGAAAGCGCCTCACTTTTTTCGATGCTTATCGTGCCGACCAGCACAGGCCGACCCGCCCCGCTTATCTCGTTAATCTCTTCGGTAATCGCGTTGAACTTTTCCTTAACGCTCTTGTAAATCACGTCCTCCATATCGTTCCTGACGCAGGGCTTATTAGTCGGTATCGTCACGACGTCAAGCTTATAGATATTCATAAACTCGTCAGCCTCGGTCACCGCCGTACCCGTCATTCCCGAAAGCTGTCCGTACAGCTTGAAGAAATTCTGCAGCGTAATCGTCGCGAGCGTCTGAGTTTCTTCTTTGACCTGTACGCCCTCTTTCGCCTCGACCGCCTGGTGCAAGCCGTCCGACCACTGCCTGCCGTGCATCAATCGCCCCGTAAATTCATCGACGATAATTACCTTGCCGTCGAGCACCACATAATCTTTTTCCTTCTCGAAAACCACGTGCGCCCGCAGCGACTGCTCCAGCAAATGAGGCCATTCAAGATTCGACCCGGTAAAAAACGACCCCACCCCCGCATGCTCCTGCGCAGCCGTCACGCCTTCGTGGGTAAGATGCACCGCCTTGCGATCGAATTCAACTTCATAATATTCCGTCGCTTGCTCTAACTTAGCCTTGGCGTCTTCAAGCTGCTTCTCGCCCTGTTCGATTGCCTGCTCAGCCTGTTTTATCCGCTTTTCATCCTTGGCCTTTTTCGCGTCGCTAAGCTCGCCCTGAGCATTGGCAATCAGCCTCTCCTGTGTATCGATTTTCTTTTTGAGATTGTCGTATTCGCTTTGCAGGCTGATCAATTTTTTCGCGACTTGCTCTGCCTTTTTATATCTCGTGACATCATCGAAGGCGGGACCGGAAATAATCAAAGGCGTCCTCGCTTCGTCAATCAGAATCGAGTCCACCTCGTCAATTATCGTGTATTCAAGCTGCCCCTGCACCATCCTGCTCAGTGACATCTTCATATTATCACGCAGGTAATCGAATCCGAACTCGTTGTTCGTCCCGTAGCAAACGTCGCATTGATATTGCTGCTTTCGGTCGTCACCCGCCGAATCCATATCTGACTGTATCGCGCCGACCGTCATCCCCAGCGCGCGATAGACCGGCCCCATCCATTCCGAGTCGCGCTTGGCCAGGTAATCATTGACCGTTATGATATGCACCCGCCGGCCGGTAAGATGAACAAGGTACGCAGCCAATGTCGCCACCAGCGTTTTGCCTTCGCCGGTCGCCATTTCCGCGATTCTTCCGTCGTACAAAACGTTGCCGCCGATAAGCTGCACGTCAAAGTGCCGCATATTGATGTTCCGCCTTGCCGCTTCACGCACAACCGCGAACGCTTCGGGCAGAATATCTTCCGGCTTTGCTCCATCGGCAAGTTTCGATTTGAATCGAACGGTATTATCTTTTAGCTGCTCGTCGCTAAGCTGCCTGACTTGTTCTTCGAATTGTCCCGCCTGCTCTGCGATAACTGAATACGATTTTACAAGCCGTTCGTTCCGCGAGCCGAAAATCTTTATCAATCCCTTGCTGATTTTTTCAAACGCCATCTGCCGCTTTCAATTGTTTCCGTTTAGCAGTCGCCGGTTTACCCGCCGTAGTTTTTAACGAAGGCGGGCACGACGACTTCTGAACCCTGTACCCTGTACCCTGTTTATTTTACTCGCGTCACGTACTGCCCGGTCCGTGTGTCAACCCGAATCATTTCACCCAACTTGACAAAAGACGGCACCTGAACAACCACGCCCGTCTCGAGTGTCGCCGGCTTGTTCTGGTTCGTCGCCGTTGCCCCTTTAATCTCCGGCGGCGTATCCGTAATCTCCAAATCCACAGTATTAGGCAGGTTCACAATCACGGGCTTGCCTTCGTACATCTGCACTTCCAGCTGCGTATTAGGCTTGCAGTATTTCGTCCCGTCTCCGAACGCGTCATCATCCAGCGTAATCTGTTCGAAGTTCGTCGTATCCATCAGCACGTGTTCCGAACCCGATGAATACAAATATTCATATATCCGTTTATCGAGATACGCTTCTTCGATAATTTCATCGGAGCGCAGCCTGATATTCTGAATCGAGCCATCGGAAAGGCTCTTTAATTTGGTTTGAAATACCGCCCCGCCCTTGCCGAGCTTGACATGCTGATAATCCACAATCCAGTAGAGTTTGCCGTCGATTTTGACGGTTTGGCCCTTATTCATTTGAGAAGCCTTCATCCAATACTCCCAAAAATCATTAAAAAAACAATATCACTGAAAAAACCTAAACACAACAGTATCGCAAAATCCCTATATCCTGTCAACCGTCGCCCGAAACCGTTTTAAGCCGGATAAAATTTTACAATTCATAAAATATCCCTTATCCTGTTTGAAATTTGAGGACGTTAAATGGATTTCAGCTTCTTCATTAAAGGCCTTATCATCGGATTTTTGCTCGCGGCTCCCGTAGGCCCCGTCGGTCTGCACTGCATTCGCAGAACCATTCTCCGCGGAAAACTGCCCGGCTTCGTATCAGGACTCGGTGCCGCCTGTGCCGACACAGTATACGGCTGCATCGCGGCATTCGGCCTGAGCTTTGTTTCCGAGTTTCTCGTTGCACATCAAATCATCTTCCGCATCATTGGTGCCGTATTTATCTGCGCCCTTGGAATTAAAACCTTCTTTTCGCCCCCTGCTAAAGAGGCCTCCGACTCCTCTGGTGAAAGCTACATAGCTGATTTCACGGCAACCTTTTTTTTGACGCTTATGAACCCGATAACAGTCTTCGCGTTTACCGCCGTCTTTACCGCCGTCGGTACGACCAATTCGACGCATACCCTCGAAGGACTTCTCGTAGTAGGTGTCTTTTTAGGTTCTGCATTGTGGTGGTTTTTAATAACCACACTGGCGGGATTATTTCATCGAAAAATCAGCCTGGAAAAACTTACCTGGCTGACGAAAATCTCAGGCTCAATAATAATCGCCTTCGGCCTGTTTGTTTTTATAACTCTGCTGCTGTAAATAACCGGTAGATTAAAAAAAGAAAACGGGACCGACCATAAATACGCCGGTCCCGGTGTTATGTTTTATACTGTTGCTGCTTTGGCTTTCAGTTTGTTGAGCTTTTTAGCGAGCCTGCTCTTTTTACGTGCCGCCGTTCTTTTATGCATCGTGCTGGTGGCCGCGGTCTTATCGAGCTTCCTGCTGACAATCCTCAACTGCTCGCCCGCCGATTCGACGTTGCCGGCCGTTATGGCCGATTCGAACTGCTTAGTAATAGTCTTGACCCGGCTCTTACGAGCACGGTTTACGATTCTTTTCCTGGCGTTCTGCCTGACTCTCTTTTTGGCGCTTATCGAATGTGCCACTTGTTTCTCCTAAAGGTTCTCAAATTTTGAAAACCTGAATATTAACCGTTTTTCCTCAGTCTGTCAACCCGTTTACTCACGTCTCGATAGCCGAAATCCAACTGCGCTATTTTGCGGTAAATTTCCAGCGCCTCGTCATTTTTGCCCAGTTTTTCATAGCAAAGTCCCAGATTGTACTGCAAATCCTTGGCGATTGCATCGTCTTTCAGTTCGTGACTATCCACGGCCTGCCGAAAAATCTCCATAGCGTCGGTCGTCCAGCCCTTGAGGAAGAAACATACCCCGATTTTCCCCATCGCCAGAATTTTCCGCCTCGGGTCCCGCTGCGCTTCCTGGAACAATGGTATCGCCTGGTCATACTGCTTGTTCGCCAAAAGCTGGTCGGCATATTCGTATTTTGCGTGCAGGTCCGTCGGGTAATTTTGAGAAACTTCTTTCCAGTGTTCAAGCTGCACCTGATTTAATTTCTTCAACAGTTCAGCAGCCTTCTGTCCCGCGCCGGCCATCCGATGAGCCTTTCGAATATTCCGCCTCAACTGGCTAATCCTGATTTCACCCGCCTTTTGCTTAAAGCTGAAATCCCTGCTCGAAGTGTATGCGTCTTCCAGTAATTCAATCGCCTCGTTCTCAGCATCGTCTGTCTCGGTTTGTGCCAGTACGTTGGCGAGATTAAAAATATTCTGCGGCAGTGTAGAATTTTTCGCAAGCTGGGCACGAGCATCTTTTATCAAACTTTCTCGAAAATCATCACTTTTAACCACGCCGTCCGATGCCTGTATCAGCCGCTGCGACTCCCTGTCCTTAATCGACTTTCTGAAATCACCTTCCCTGTCATATTTGCCGTCCGAGACCGTCAGTTCGGTCGCCAGCCTTTTATATTCATCGCTCAACTCACGGTCTGAAGGCTTCAGTTCCGAAGCCTTTTTGCACGCGGCTATCGCCTTTTCATACTGGCCGATAGAGGCGTACGCATCCTTCAGCAATATGTACAGATTTACATTTGGTTTTTCCATCGAATTAATCGTGATGAATAGCACGTTGGCAAGCCATTCCGTCGTCTTGACGTATCCGCCGGTATAAGCCGCGGTGAGCATCGCCTGCATATAAGGCAAATGGTCCGGGTCTTTCGCCAGCAGATACTCGGCATTTAGCATTTGTTCGAGCGGATCCTTGCCGCGCATCATCCTGACCCTCTCCATCATTGTCGGCTTTTTGCCGTTGCGCGACTGCCGCGACAGAGCAACCTCACGCAGCGGAAAATGTCCCTGCTTAAGATTGTCCGGGTCGAGTCTCAAACCTTCGATATACAGTTCTATCGCATAATCGAAGTTGCTGTGCGCGGTCTGGCTCGCCTTTATGAAAAAAGACTGAGCCTTTGCTGAATTTTGTCCCTGTTCGTCCTGGTTCATCGCCGTAACCCATTGATATCAATAGAGCTATAATTACACAAATATATCGGCAGTCCCCACCCTGTCAATAAGTAAAATACCCCCGGCTGCTCATCTCGGTACGCGAAAATTACCGCGCCCAAACCTGGTCCTGCGACTCGCGAAACGCGACACATTTGCCGAAAATCTCGTAATGCAGCATCGCCATACGAAGCTGTTCCTCATTTCCTATCTCTATTATCTCATCTTCGACCGCCGCCAATGCCGTCTCCACCTGCTCATCCGGCCGCAATTTATGCATAGTGAGCTTCGGCTGTTCAGGCTGGTCGGTTTGATATCCCGACTGCCGGACAGTATCTTTTTTCCTGGCTGCAGCGGGTTTAAACGCCGGAGGTTTCATTAGTCTCGCCTGTGCGGCTTTTGCCTTTTGAAAACCACTTTGCATATATCGTTCCAGCGCCGAGCCGGAGCGAGATTGCGGCTTGGGCTGCGGCTCCTCTTTTTCCTGTGCCTTGGCCGCTCGTGCTTTCATAATTCCGCCGATTGCCCAGAACACCGCCAGAACTATAAAGACAAGAATCTGCATCCATGCTTGTTCATCGCCTTCAGGCTTTGCGAGAATAACCATTTGTCCAATCAGCCAATCCATCTACTATTCTTTCTTCTTGGGCTTCGAAAGCGAATTTCGCATATCCGTATCGGCATTGATATTTTTCATCCGGTAATAATCCATAATACCGAGATTGCCCTTCTCGAACGCATCCGCCATCGCCCGCGGTT
>JBBABK010000076.1:0-6426 GCA_041657685.1 Phycisphaerae bacterium
ATCCCGGCGTGGCGTGTCCGCTGAAGGATAAAGGGCCTGCGGAGATTGATTATGTCGTGGTGCGCGAGAATACCGGCGACGCCTATACGGGTACGGGCGGATTTACGATGAAGGGGACGCCCAATGAAGTCGCGGTGCAAAGCGCAGTTTACAGCCGATTCCAGGTTGACCGGTGTCTAAAATATGCGTTCGAATATACTAAAAAGTACGGCAAGAAGGCACGCGGCCTCGGCAAGGAAAATACGCTGGCGCTTTGCGGCAAGACGAACGTGCTGACCTTTATTTATGATTTGTGGGAACGCGCGTTTCACGAAATGGGCAAGAAAGAGTATCCGGATATTCGGCGGGATTATTATCACGTGGACGCGACCTGTATGTGGATGGTCAAGAACCCGGAATGGTTCGACGTGATTGTTACGGGCAATATGTTCGGCGATATTATTACGGACCTCGGCGCGATAACGCAGGGCGGGATGGGAATCGCGGCGGGCGGGAATATTAATCCGGAAGGCGTCAGTATGTTCGAGCCAATCGGCGGCAGCGCACCGAAATATACGGGGCAGGGAGTTATAAATCCGTTGGCGGCGATTTGCGCCGCTGGGATGATGCTGCAGACGCTCGGCGAAGATAAGGCTTCGCAAAAAATCGAAGAGGCTGTGAAATTTGTCACCGCCAATAAATTAAAATCTCTCGCGGCGGGCAAGATGGGATACAGCACCAGCCAGGTCGGAGATTTGGTTGCAGAAAAAATATAAAGAAGTAAAAAGGGAAAAGTAAAAAGTAAAAAAGTGAAAGGGTTGGCTATGAAGAAGCCGGCTATGGGTCGTGACATTGTGGAACGAACATTCGAATTTGCCGTGAGAATAATTAAACTGGCGGATTCATTGACTCGTCGGTCGCAAATCGGCGAAAAACTGGCGTCGCAAATAGTCAAATCAGGAACGTCTATCGGAGCAAATATCGAAGAAGCTCAGGCTGCAGAAAGCAGAGCTGATTTTATTCATAAATATAAATTTCTCTAAAAGAAGCTCGCGAGACAATATATTGGCTTCGTCTTGTTGTAGCCTCCAATTTGTTTACTGAAAAAAGTATTATAGGATTACAAGCTGAAGCTGATGAGATTTCCAGAGTAATAGCACAAATCGTTATCAATGCGCGTAAAAAAGCTGTAACTTGATTTTTACTTTAAAATTTTTACTTTTTACTTGATTTTATGCCGGCGAATCTGACACCAGAATATTTAAAGGCTGACCAGTGGTATCGCAGCGCGACGACGAACGAGGAGAAGATTCTCGCACTGGAGCAGATGCTGTCGGTGATTCCGAAGCATAAAGGCACGGAACATATGCGCGCGGAACTGCGGCGTAAGCTGAGCAAGCTGCGCGAAGTCGGGGCACAGCCGAAAGGCGCGGGCGGCAAGCACGTCGACGTATTTCATATCAAGCGAAGCGGTGCGGGACAGATAGTGCTGATTGGGATTCCGAACAGCGGCAAGAGCACGATTGTTGCGGCGCTGACGAACGCGAAGGTGACCGTGGCGGAATTTCCTTTTTCGACCGGAGCGCCTGTGCCGGGGATGTTGCAGTACGAGGACATCCAGATTCAGCTTGTGGATATGCCGCCGATTACGGCTGAGTACAGCGCGCCGGGGCAGGTGGGGACATATCGCAACTGCGATATAGTAATGATGGTGATTGATTTATCGCAGGACATCGAGGAACAGATGCTCGTGATGCTGGATTTTCTTGAGACGCGACGGCTGCTGGTAAATGAACAGACGCCTGAACTGGATGAAACGGGCAACGTGCTGGGTAAAAAGGCAATATGCGTCTGCACGAAGAGTGACATATCTGCACAAGGCGCATTTGAAAAAGCGAAGGAGGTTTGCGGGGAGCGATTCGATTGCGTGGAAGTATCGGGCAATAATGCAGAAGATATGAAGCGGCTGGCGGATGTGCTGTTCGATAAGCTCGGGATTATACGGGTGTATTCGAAACCGCCGGGCAAGAAGATTGATATGACCGAGCCATTTACGCTGCCGAGGGGTTCGACGGTAATGGATTTGGCGAGTGCGATACATCGTGACCTTGTGGAAAGATTCAAGTTCGCGAAAATCTGGGGAACGGGTGTTTATGACGGGCAGAACTGCCAGCGGGAGCACGTGCTGAAAGACAAAGATATTATCGAGTTGCACTTTAATTAGTCGATATAATTAGTCGTTAGTGAATAGTGTTTAGTAAAGAGTCGGTAACGGCGAGATAAAATTAATGCTCGAACTGCTTTTGATGGTGGTTGGGTTTGGCCTTGTTATCAAGGGCGCGGATTTTCTTGTCGAGGGTGCGTCGGCGCTGGCGAGAAGATTGAAGGTGTCCGATTTGGTAATCGGGCTAACGGTTATAGCGTTCGGGACGTCGCTGCCGGAATTGTTCGTTAATGTGACGGCGAGCATCGAGGGGCAGAGCGGAATCACATTTGGAAATATCGTCGGCAGCAATATCGCGAATATACTTTTGATACTGGGGGTGTCGGCTGTTATTTTTCCGCTGGCTGTCGGACGCGGGACGGTCTGGAAAGAGATTCCACTGGGTTTGCTGGCGGCGGTGCTGGTATTGGTGCTGTCGAATGACGGGTTGATTGACGCGGGAGCGTGGTCGGGGCTGGGGCGGATTGACGGGCTGGTGCTGCTCGGATTTTTCATTGTTTTTATTTATTACACGTTCGGTATATCCAGACGCGAGGAAGCATTCGAAGAGCAATCAGCAACGAAAAAATACAACACGTCGGGAATAATCATTCGGCTTATAATCGGGTTTGTAATTTTGATTGCGGGGAGCAGGTGGGTGGTGAACGGAGCGATATTTATAGCTGATGCGCTCGGTGTGAGCAAATCTCTGATTGGCCTGACTATTGTGGCGGTGGGGACATCGCTGCCGGAGCTGGCGACGTCGGCGGTGGCGGCTTATAAAAAGAATGCTGAAATCGCGGTGGGCAACGTGGTCGGGTCGAATATCTTCAATATATTTTTTGTTCTCGGAATCAGTTCGCTGATTCGGCCTGTGGAGTTCAAGGCGGAATATAATGTTGATACGGGATTTCTGGTCATCGCGAGTTTGATTTTGTTCGTGTGGATGTTCACGGGGAAAAAGCATAAGCTGGACCGGTGGGAGGCGGTTGTATTTTTGATTATGTATTTCGGGTATATAGCGTTCAAGGTTGTCCTGCAGACCAAGGGAATTTAGCGCGGGAGGAAAAGTCAATGTTCAAAAATATACTGCTGGCGTTCATACCGATTTTTGTGGCGGTCGATGCGATTGGGGTGCTGCCGATTTTTGTTTCTCTGACCGAGGGCGTCGAGGGCAGGGAGAAGACGAAAATAATAATCCAGTCGATGCTGACGGCGTCGGGGCTTGCTATCGGGTTTATACTTTTAGGCAAGGAAGTTTTTCGGCTCCTTGGGATTACGATTGAGGATTTCATGATAGCGGGCGGAGCGATTTTGTTTTGCCTTGCGATAACCGACATCCTTAATCCGGTGAAGAAACGGCGTGTGCCGAGTGCCGACCTCGGTGCGGTGCCGCTGGGTACGCCCTTGATTGTGGGGCCTGCGGTGCTGACGACCTCTCTTGTAATAATATCGCATTACGGCTTCTGGCCCACGGTCATTTCGGTGCTTCTCAATATACTGCTGGCAGGGTTGATTTTCAGGGCTTCATCGATTTTAATGAGGTTTGTGGGTGAGGCGGGGACCAAGGCTTTATCAAAGATAATGAGTCTGCTTCTTGCCGCGATAGCGGTAATGCTGATAAAAAAAGGTCTGAGCGGATTTATCAATGATTTTCAGGCGAATTGAAGAGGCGAGCGGTTATTGCGGCAGGTGTCTGCGGCAGGTGCCGGTTCGCCGATTGACGGCAAAACGATGGGTTCTCGCATTAGTACCTCTCTTAGGATTGTGGATAATACTATGGGTGCTTGATATAGGGAGGGTCAAAAGTGAAAGCAAATGGAAGTGTACGAACTGCGGCGCGGATGTTTACAGAATAATGACGCCGATTGATATTTGAGTTTGTGAGGCTGGTTATGGAATGTAAAAAAGAGCGGAATCTGAAGAACTGCAATTGTTCTTATCCGGGGTGCGGCAAAAAAGGGATTTGCTGTGATTGTCTGGCGTATCATCTTGCAAGCAGACATCTGCCGGCGTGCTGTTTTCCTGATGACGTTGAAAAGACTTATGACCGCAGCTTCGAGGCTTTTGCGAAAGCGTGGAAACTGTAATAGCGTATAGGTAACAGAGCATTTAAGGGGTTTTTATCTGCTGCCAGGAAGTGCGCTGGGTTGCGCGGAGGCCGGAAATGACTGTTATTAAAACGGTCAGGATATAAACCAAAGAAGTGAACCACCAGCCCCACTGTGCGTCGTGCACGTGGGCCATTTTTACCATAACGGTTCCGATGGCGAAACTCTGGAGGAACATTTTTATTTTGCCTGACACAGTGGCGGCGAAATTTATGCCGCGTGCCTCGGCGAGATGACGCAGGACGGTGACATAAACTTCGCGAAGGATTATTACAGCGGCGAATCCCCACTGAATTATCGCGAGGGTCGTCTCCCCAAAACCGAACAGCGTCGGTTGGTCGATGATTGCGAAGCATATAAACGCACCGCAGACGAGGGCTTTGTCGGCGAGCGGGTCGACCATTCGTCCGAATTTACTGGTGACTTTGAGGCCGCGGGCGATTGTGCCGTCGACCATATCGGTAAGGCCGGCGATTACGAACAGCACGAATGCGATATCGAGATAGAGCCAGCGGCGAGGGCCGGTTTGCTGCGGCGACCAGAGAAGCATAACAAGGAAGATGACGGTCAGGACGAACCGGCCGCAGGTAAGAATGTTGGGAACCTGATAAAGCAGTCTTTTGAGCATCAAATGAGTTTACTGAACGGCGGTTATTTTGCCAAGTGTAAATCCGCACTATCAAGAAATTTGCTTTATGAGCAGGTCGTAATCTCTGGAGCCTGTGACTTTCGCTTTTATGAATGTGCCTGTCGGGACGGAGCAGCGTTCGAGAATGCATAAACTGTCGATTTCGGGGGCCTGGCCGAAGTAGCGGGCGTGTGCCGAACCATCGGGCTGGATTGAATCGACGAGGCAGGTAAGCTTTTTGCCGATAAGCCGATTGTTTTTTTCGAAGGCGATTTGCTGCTGGGCGAGCATCAGGTTGTTTACACGCTGTTCTTTTATTTCATCGGGAATCTGGTCGGGCATTTCTGCCGCGGCGGTTCCTGATTCGGGGTAGTATTTGAAGCAGCCGAGCGCATCGAAACCGGTCTCGCGGATAAAATCGAGCAATTCGGCGAACTGCGAATCGGTCTCGCCGGGGAAGCCGACGATGAGAGTTGTGCGCAGTACGCAATCGGGGAAATTTTGGCGGAGACGGCTGATGCAATCGTAAATTTTCTTTTTGGTATCGGGACGGTGCATATTTTTTAGTATGGGGTCGCTGACGTGCTGGATGGGTATATCCAAATAATGGACGACCTTGTCGGCGGCGGCGATTGTTTCGATAAGCTGGTTCGTGATGCCGACGGGATAAAGGTACATCAGACGGAGCCAGACGAGACGAGGCAGTGATTGGAGTTGTGTTAACAAATGGGCAAGACCGTGTTTGATTTTCAGGTCGCGGCCGTAGGATGTTGTATCCTGCGCGATGATATTCAATTCGACGGAGCCGGAATCGATTAGCTCGCTGGCTTCATCGATGATTTGAGCCAGCGGCTTCGAGCGGAACGGGCCGCGGATTGCGGGGATTGTGCAGAAAGAACAGTTATGGTCGCATCCTTCGCTGATTCTCAGGTAGGACCAGTGGGCGGGGCCGGTTCGCAATCGTACGCGGTCGTTGACAAAAGAATCGTTATGGCCGAGGTATGATTTGTGCTGAGCGGATTTGAAAGTTCCTGTTATAACATTTGCTATATCGTCTCGCTGACCGAGGCCTATGAGCGCATCGATTTGGGGAAATTCATCGAGCAGTTCTGCACCCATTCGCTGGACGAGACAGCCGGCGACGATAACTTTTTTTACTCCCCCTGCTTTTTTCCAACCGAGTGCGTCTTTGATAAACTGGTATGCTTCGAGCCTGGCCGGGGCGATGAAGCCGCAGGTATTTATGACAACGGCGTCGGCCTGTTCCGGGTCGGGGACTATTAGAAAACCCGCCTGTGCGATTTCGGCGAGCATACGCTCGGAATCGACCGTATTTTTCGGACAGCCCAGGCTTATGAAGCCGACGGTGAGCGGGTTTTCGTTTTTGCGAGTCATTATTAAAGATTAGCATAGTTCGGAGCAAAATGCGAATGGAGAAACGAATGAAGGGAGAACTACAGAGATTTGCCACGAAGACCCAAAGGCCCTAAGAATTGAATATTGGA
>JBBABK010000076.1:6436-8182 GCA_041657685.1 Phycisphaerae bacterium
TGGAAATCGGCGAGATTGGGTGTATAATGGTATCAAATGAACGTGGGGGCAAACATCGGAGGATAAAAATGGCGGATTTGAATGATGATTTGAACCTGGACGCGGGCAAGAGGGAAAAGGATTTGAGTCCGATTCCGTTCGACGACAAAGGCGATAACGAGACGGAGATTTCTCACGCACCGCTGAACCTCGGCGGGTCAGGCCCTGCTCCTGTTCCGGCGGCAAAACCAACTCCCGGCCCTGCCCCTGCCGCAAAACCAATACCGAGACCGATGCCGACACAGGCACCTGTAAAACCGGCGGTTGGTCAGCAGCAGGCAGTAATCACTCCTGGCGGCAAGATTACCGGTGTAAAACTTTTCTTTACGAAGCTGCATGCCGGTGCGATGGATTTTTTGAGTGAACAGGTAACGGACTGGCTCAAGGCAAATCCGAACATAACAATTAAACAGACGAATATGACGGTCGGCGAAGTAGCAGCGAAGAAAACCGAGCCTAACCTGATTATAGCGGTGTGGTACTGAAATAATTGAATATTTAATATTGAAGATTGAATATTGGAAATTGTTTCTACGGCAAGGCTAAATCTTAGCTGCTGCCTCAACGGTTGCTAAACATTCCGGAATTTTTGCTTGAACGACTGGGCTGAGGCTGTAAAATCAGGAATAATTGCCTCATAGGTATGGGGCAATTTATTTTTAGGGCGATTAGCTCAGTTGGTAGAGCAGCTGACTCTTAATCAGCGGGTCACAGGTTCGAGTCCTGTATCGCCCAGTCAAAGGTTTTACACTTGCACCATAATCTAAAATGACAAATTACCCCCCAGGCATCCCTCGCTGCGCTCAGGATAAAGGCCTGGGGGCTAAATAGGTTTGAGTTTATATGATGAGTATTGATTGGCCGATAGAGGTAATATGAAAGTGATGAAACTAATTACGCGTTTGCCGGGGGTGATTATCTCAGCGGTGCTGGTCGGTGCGGCGGTGCTGACAGGTATCGGGATATATCGCGGCGGTGAGGTTCTGCATGAATTATTCGCGGAGAATAAGCAGCTCAAAAAGGCTATTACCAATTTAACGGACGAAGGCAAAATCGGTTATGCAAAAGTGATTAGCCAGGAAAAAGATGAGAACGGCAGGATTATTTCGACGACGCTAAAGTTCGTGGAGACATCGCGGGATAACGAGCTTGAGACGGTTCTGGAAAAACAATATACGGTCAAAGGCGACATTGTTCATTTCGACGCGCTGATTGTGAAATTCGGCAATAATATGGTGATGGACGGCAAAAAGAGGAGTTTGTATTTGTGGCGGAGAATTTACGGAGAGCAGATGTCGCCGCAGGACGGATTTCCAATCGAGGAGCCCGGCGTCGAGCCGAGGCGGTATGAGGATTTGCTGCGCGAACTGAAGATGAAACATCGCGAGTTGTTCTGGTCGAGCATCTGGGAGCTTGCGAACGACCCGTATATGCTGGAGCAGTACGGCATCGAGGCGATATACGGGAACGTGACATACGCGAAACTGAAAAAGGGATACGTGTACGTTTTTCGGATAACGGGAACGGGACAGGTATATCCGGAAGTCATACCGGAAATCTGAAGCGCCTGAAAAAATCACATCTGTACTACGCGGAGGATTGTGCGCGGATGAGGCGGCCCTGTACTATCGAGCGCGTTCTTTGAAGGTCGAGTACGCCGATTGGTTTTTCGTTTTCGGCCGAGGCGAGGACAGGTATCTGATTGAG
>JBBABK010000077.1:0-8168 GCA_041657685.1 Phycisphaerae bacterium
GCTGTTGCCGTACGCTTCGCACCGGCCCATCACGATGCAGTTGGTGATAATCAAGCCGACGTACGGGCCGAGATTTTCGGACATCTGCGGCCAGTACGCCTTGAGCAGCACGTCCACGATTATCACATAGAACGCGATAATCAGCGTTTCGACCATCATCCGGATATTTCGCGGCGTGTACATTCGCAATATGGAAGTAGTCATACTGCTTAATGAAAGCGTAAAAACCAGCGCGGTGCACATCACGACTGTGTTAAGCACGAGATTCGTCACCGCCAGCGTGCTGCAGATGCCGAGCACCTGGATGTATATCGGGTTGTTGGCCCAAAGCCCGTCGTTAATAAGCTGTTTTGTTTTTGCGTTCATTGCTTATCTATTTTTTCCCGCCACTGATTGAGCGCATCGTTGATTACTTTTTCGAGCCTGATACTTGTCTGCGTCGCACCGGTAACTGCGTGCACCTCTGATTTACTGAGCGGCTCGCCGGGGCGCTTGAAACTTATCGGCTTTATTGTATTTGAAATTTCGAGTCCGTCGAACTGTACGGTGAACTCGTGCTGCGCAACTTCTGCGCCGAGGCCGGGCGTTTCACGCTGCTGGTAAATCGAGATGCCGGTGACGGTTTTTTTGTCGGCGTTGATTCCGATTACCCCGTCAATCGGCGCCCAAAAACCCTGGCCCGTGAACGGAAGCGCGTAAACTGCGATTTGGCCGTCTTTTTCTAACGAGTATGCGCCGGCTGTCTGGTCGGTCGGCTTTTTGACTTGTTCGGTGAATCGGCGGTGCAGCTCGGCGGCGGTTTGATTGGGGTCGTACATACCCGGCAGGACTTTCAATACCGCAAGCTCGAACGCCAGCGCGTCGTTGGTTTTGACGCGCTGCTCGGTCATCTTTGCAAAACCGATAATGACCGCGCTGAATGCCGCCGTGATGACGAACATATAAATAATCGGAAACCAGCGTTTTGTTTTATATTGCCAGGTCACTTTCTTTCTCTGCACTTTCTTGTTCTGTTTGATGCTTTGTATAATCGCCCGGCTGTTTTATAAACAATGATAAGCCGAAGGTCAGGGGTCCGAGCCTGCCTATGAACATCAGAATAACCAGAATGAGTTTCGATACCGCTCCCAAAGAAGCTGTGATGCCTGTACTTAATCCAACGGTTCCGAGCGCCGAAGCAGCTTCAAATGAAATAGGGCCAAAATCGATTTCGGGTTCGGTTAAAGTCAGGAAAAACATCCCGATGATTAGAAAACTTACATAAAAGCAAAAAGTCGCCATCGCAAGACGAATTCGCTGTTCGGGGACGAGTCGTCCCCAAAAAGACACTTTGTCCTGGCCCTTAAAAGAGCTTTTGATAATTCCTATCAGCGCAGAAAACGTAGTTGATTTAACTCCGCCGCCTGTTCCTGAGGGGGATGCGCCGATTATCATAAGCATAGTCAGCAGCAGCACCGATGAACGGGAAATTCCACCGATATGAATTGTATTGAAGCCGACAGTAGTCATCGCTGTCATCGACTGAAAGAACGACGCGAGCAGGCGTTCGTCGAGCGGCATCGCTCTTATTGAAGGCTCGGTGATAAAGAAAACAATCGTCCCGGTCAGACTTACCCAGAATGTGGCGGAAAGAATTATTTTCGTTGTAAGCGTTACCCGTTTTATCTTGTTGGTAACTCTTCTCCAGACGTCCACGCACACGATAAAACCGACCGCTCCGAGATAGCTTAGTGCGCAAATGGTCATATTCAGCCAGAAGTTGCCCGCGAAAGCCTCAAAACTGTTGTTATACAAACTGAAACCGGCGGTGCAAAAAGAGGAAATGCTGTGAAAAACAGCGCTCCACACGGGGTCGGCAACTCCGTTTCGTTTGAATATCATATACAAAACGACGGCACCGGCAGTTTCGATTACTGCCGTGAAGATAATTGCGCTTCGGATAAATTTAAAAATATTGAACGATTCGGGCAAGCTGAAAACTACCTCTGCAACATCCGTCCTGGCGGGCGATAAAGCCTTTTTTCGTGAAAGTATGATAAACGAACTGAATGTCATATAACCAAGGCCGCCAAGCTGAATCAGCAGAAGAATAACTATCTGTCCGAAAAAATTATAAGAGTCCGAAATGCTTGTCGTTACAAGGCCGGTTGTCGAAATAGCCGAGGTGGAAGTGAAAAAATTATCAAGTGCAGAGACCGGGTTTTTTTGTGAAAACGGCAGACTCAAAAGCAAAGTGCTGACCAAAATGTACGAGATATAGCCTAAAAGTACGAGCCTGACTGGATGAACGGTCACTAAAAAATCGAAAAAACCTTTGACTGTTTTTCTCATCATCATCATCATTACTTTCAATTTGCACTTATGTTATGTCAAGTTTTTACGGAATCTGCTTCTTTATCGGTTTTTTCTTTTTGCTCTGGTAGTCTTTGACGATGCTGTCGATTGTCGGCGTGAACATATTTCCGATTAGTATCGCGAACATCAGTCCGCCGTTGAATATCGAAAAATTCCTTATGACGACGGTCGCGGTTGCGATAATGAACGCATAGAAAATTTTGCCGAGTTCTGTTTTTGGCGAGCTGACAGGGTCAGTCGCCATAAAGAACGCTCCGAACAAAAATCCGCCTCCGAGAACGGCCGGCCACGCGCCTGGTACGGGATGGACGCCGAAGCGGTACAAGATTTCATTCCAGAGCGCGTAAAAAATTATCAGTGATAGTATGGTTGTCCGGCTGGCGGTCTTGGTGACAAATAAATAAATCCCGCCGAGGAGAATCAATATCACGCTCGTAACGCCCGCCGTGCCTGCCATCCTGCCAAAGATGAGTCCCCGCAGCAGAGCGGTCCGTTTTAATTCGACGGTTTGGTCCTGCTCAAGGCCGAACGGGATTTGCGACTGCGCGGTTTCGGCGGAGCTTAATTTTATTTGGCCCGATTTAAGATACGCCATCGGGGTCGCTCCGCTGACGGCCTGCGCCGAATCTGCCGTTGTCCATTTATTCAAAGCTCCCAACGGGCCTTGCGCGACCTGCGCCCACGTGCCGGTCATCGCGACGGGGAAACAGACGTATACGAACGCCCTTGCGGCGATTGCGGGATTGAAAACGTTTTTGCCAAAGCCGCCGAAAACCATCTTGGCGAACATAACGCCGAATACCATACCGATTACGACAACGTACCAGGGGACGCTCGGCGGCATTATCAAGCCAAACAGCGTGCCGGTAACGAATACCGATTCGGTAGCGGGCTTGTTGTTGCGGCTGGTGAAAATATATTCGGTGATAAAGCCGGTGACATTGGCCAGGACGATTATGAACAGGCAGTACCAGCCGAAGAAATAAACCGCGCCGGCGACCGTCGGTACAAGTGCAAAGAGCACGCGGCGCATTACAGTTTGCTTTTGCAGCAGCTTGCGTTTAGGCTTCGGTTTTGTACCTGCCGTCTCGGCCACAACTGCCTCCCTTGGTTCCCGCTTTCGCGGGAATGACAGTAATGATATTAAAACAGGGACCTATTTTACAACAGGCCCCTGTCAATGCAAGTAAACTAATCATACGCGAGAGCTAAATAACTTCCTTGAGATATTCCAGCAGGATTCTTATGTGCGAAAGTTCTTCCATAATTATCTGCTCGAGTTTGTCCCGGCCGGCTTTCTCGGGAACGAGGCTCTTTATGCCATAATAGAAGACGACAGATTCCTTTTCCGCGTTGAGGGCGATTTCGATGACCTCTTTCATCGATTCTTTGCCGGTGAATTTTTGCGTCGGTGTAACCCTGCCTTCCCAGCCCTTGGCGTCGGCCATAGTTTGCAGATACTGGGCAGCTTCGTTATCAGGGTCGTATGTGGTCTCGGCCCGTTCCTCATCCGTGAGATGTTCTCGCATGTCGGCGAAGATTTTTACGTGTTTGGCTTCCATTCCTGACATTTGGATGAAAAACCTTTTCATATCGTCACTGGTAGCTTTTTGCGCTGCCTCTGAATAAAACTTCACAGCCTGGCGTTCGATTTCCTCGGCCATCTCGAAAACTTCGTCAGCGTTAAAACTTATACTCACGTTAGACTCCTTATGTAATTAAGTAAAACTTTTTATTCCTTCGTTGCGGCGCGCTGTGCCAGTTCCTTATCCAGCATAAACAGGCCGCTTGGCATATCTTTTGTCATTTTGAGTTTTTGTACGATTGCATCTGCGGTCGCTTCCTCTTCGACCTGCTCATCGACGAACCACTGCAAAAAGCCGTGCGTCGCGTGGTCGTTTTCCTCGATAGCCTGGTCGACGAGCTTGTTTATCAGGCCGGTGACTTTCTGCTCGTGCTTGAGCGCCTGTTCGAAGATTGACAGTGCACTTGCAAAATCTTTTTGCGGCTCGGCGATTGCCTTGAGCACTACCCGGCCGAGTCGCTCTTCGATAAAGGCATAAATTTTCATCGCGTGACCCATCTCTTCCTGGGCCTGGATTTTCATCCAGCTTGCAAAGCCGGGCAGGTTCTTCGAGTTTAAATCTGCTGACATCGCCAGGTACAGGTACGCCGAGTATATCTCCGCGTTGATTTGTGCGTTTAACGAATTCTGCATTTTTTTACTAATCATATTTTACACTCCCGATGCACATATTAACCTTGTTTAGTGTTTGATTTCAACGTTTAAATTATTCCGATTTGGCGATGCTTTGCCAGTATAGCCTCTGCCAGCGCGTCGAGCTTTTTATATTCTTCTTCTTTGGGCACCCCCCGTGAAATGACCGGCTCGATAAATTCGACTTTCAAATTGCCGAGGAGCTGCTGGATTTGTTCGGGCATTTTCCCGCCCCAGCCGTAAGAACCGATTATCGATGCGAAACGCGTCTTTGGTCGAAGCGCGTTTGCGAGAATGCAGGCGTAGGCGGCTTTTGGATGCGGGCCTGTAAGAACGGTGCCCGTTCCGATTACGATGGTGGCCGCGTCAACCAGACTCATCGCGAGTTTGCCGAGGTCGGTGTCGGCGAGATTGAACTGCCAGACGTTGACGCCTCGCTCGATGAGCGCGTCGACGAAATAATCGACCATAATACGCGTGCTTTCGTGCATCGAGACGTATGCGATAACGACTTCGTTTTTCACATTATCGCTGACCCAGTCTTTATATGCATCAATAATCATTTCGGGCTTGTCGTAGAGCGGGCCGTGACTCGGCGCGATAATTTTAATTTCGTACTGTGATAATTTTTCAATGTTCTTTTTGATTTGGCCGTGGAACGGCATCATAATTTCGGCGTAGTACCGCTTGGCTGATTCGTAGAGCGTGCAGTAATCATCCGCGAACAGGCTGCTCGTCGCGAAGTGCGAGCCGAACAGGTCGCAGGGGAAAAGCATTTTTTCCTGCGGCAGGTACGAGGCAAGCGTTTCGGGCCAGTGCGACCAGGGGATATATATGAATTTGAGCGTTTTGTCACCTAACGAAAGCTCCTGACCGTCTTCGACGATGATAAATTGCTCGTCGTCGGTTTCGAGATGCTGCATTAAAATTTCTTTGCACTTGGAGTTTGTTACGACTTTGGCGTCGGGGAACAGCAGCAGCGCTTCGTTGATGCAGCCCGAATGGTCCTGCTCGGCGTGGTGACATACGATGTAATCTATTTTGCTGACGCCCGTTTTTGCGATGTTGCGAAAGAGCGTATCGGATTTGGTCGGGTCAACCGTATCGAGCAGTGCGGTTTTTTCACTGCCTGCGATTAAATATGAATTGTACGTTGTGCCGTCGGGCGTGGGAATGAGCTTGTCGAAAATCCTGCGGTCGAAATCGAGCGCGCCGACGCTGTAAACATTATCACGTATCACTCTCATATCGGCTTCCCTTTGATTTTTTATAACAGGTCTTTGGCGGCACTCAACGCGGCATCGTAATCAGGTTCATCCGTCACCTCGCTGACAAGCTGCGAATATCTTATAACGCCCTGATTATCAAGAACGAATACTGCCCGCGCGAGCAGACGCAAATCAGGTATCAAAACGCCGAACGCCTTGCCGAACGATGCGTCGCGGTGGTCGGAAAAAGTCTTAACCGCGTCGATACCTGCCGCACCGCACCATCGCTTCTGCGCGAACGGCAGGTCCATACTGATAGTCCAAATCGCAACGTCACCGCCGAGCGATGCGGCTCTCTCGTTGAACTTGCGCGTCTCAGTATCGCAAACGCTGGTATCGAGCGACGGCACCGAGCAGATAATCGCGACTTTGCCCGTTAGTCCATCGAGGCTTGCGGGTTTGAGGTCGTTATCCAGCACTTCGAAACGCGGTGCGGCTTTGCCGGTTTGAGGCAGTTCGCCTGTTAAAGTGAGCGGATTGCCTTTCATTGTCACTTTGGCACTCATAGGATAATCCTTTTCAAAAAACGAAGGTGGAAATTTTGCTTTGCAAAAGTCCCGGCTAATCCAAATTCCTAACGCTATTATATATTAGTAATTCACGGATTCAAGTTCGAAAAAACTTTGCGGGTGCAGGCAAAGCGGGCATTTGCCCGGCGCTTCGGGGCCTTCGTGGACGTAGCCGCATTTGCGGCAAATCCAGCGTTTCGGCTCAGCCTTTTTGAATACCGTATTTTTTTTAATATTCTTGGCCAGCGCGAGGTAACGTTCCTTATGACGATTCTCGGCGATGGTGACACGATTAAAAAAGCCCGCGATTTCCTTAAAGCCTTCTTCCTGGGCCGTGTTGGCGAATGTCGGGTACATCGTAGTTGTTTCGTAATCCTCGCCGGCTGCGGCTGCGAGCAGATTATCGTATGTGCTGCCGATAACGCCCGCCGGAAACGCCGCTGTGATTTCCACCTCGCCGCCTTCGAGAAATTCGAACTCGCGCTTGGCGTGCTGTTTTTCCTGCTCGGCCGTCTCGGCAAAAATCGCTGAGATTTGCTCGTAGCCGTCCTTGCCGGCCTTCTTCGCGAAATAGGTATAGCGCATTCTCGCCTGTGATTCACCGGCGAACGCAGCCATCAGATTTTTCTCGGTCTGACTTCCTTTTAACTTCATCTATGAATCTCCTTTAAAAAATTAATTTTCATAACCTGACCCGCCGTGCAACGGCGGGCTAAATATTTAGCCCCGCGTTTCACGCGGGGTTCAGCGACACTTGTCGCAAATCCCCTGCACGAAAACGGTTTTGGTTAATACTTTAAATTTTTCCCGGATATGCCGGGGCAGTTTCATATTCTCGAACTCGGCGCATTCGAAGTCATAGATTTTGCCGCACCTGACGCAGCAGAAATGCTGGTGATGGGCTACGTCGGCGTCGAATCTTTTCGCCCTGCCGTCGCCGGGGACCATATTGGCAAGGCCCAGTTCGGTTATAGTCGCCAGTGTGCGATTGACCGTATCGAGCGAAACTTCGGGATATTTTTTTCGCACCTGCTCGAAAACCATAGTGGCCGAGGGATGCTCTTTGGAGCCGAGTATATGCTCGTAAACCGCTACCCTCTGTAGAGTTACGCGCAAGCCGGCCCGCCGGCAGACGGCTTTGAAATTCTCAATCGCCCCGTCGGCATTGCTAATTTTGTCGGTATCGGTCTTTCGAGCCTGCGTTTTCTTCATAGTACCAACCACTAAATAGGATTTAGTCCTATTTGTCAAGATTAATTCTAAAAATCCGGAAATAAAAAAGCGTGCTATTTGTTCTCTACAGTAGAGCTTGATTTGCTCTTTATTAACCTCTCGCTTTTGCTTTTTTACGGCTCTTTTTCTTTGACTTGCAGGAGAGAAAAAAATACCATCTATAGAAATATATTTTTGGAAGCGGAGAAATGCGAAAGCTGATTTTCATTTTTGCCTTTGCGGTATCTGCTGTATTCGCCGACGACGAAAAAATCGCGGATATAATAGAAAAGATAAGGCCGAGCGTTGTTTTTATAGAATCTTTTGACAGAGATGATAACCTGACGGCCCAGGGCAGTGGTTTTTTCATAGACAGCAAAGGCAGTGTTGTTACAAGCAACTACATTTTCGAAAAGGCTTATCGCGCAACGGCCAAAACATCATCCGGTAAAGAATATCCCGTCGAGGGAATTACTGCCAAAAACATCGGGAGCAACGTCGCACAAATTCTGGTGAACATTCCTGATTCCAATGCTCCCTTTTTAAGCCTCAGTACAAAAATTCCATCTGTGGGCGAACAAATATATATCGTAGGCAGCTCCATCG
>JBBABK010000078.1:0-8087 GCA_041657685.1 Phycisphaerae bacterium
TCGCACATCGGCGTTGCCTGCTGCTGGAGGTGAATCATATCGCTTTTGGCGAAGACCGAGCATCGGCCGGCCATCCGCGGGACGCTTTTGCTTTGAAGGGCAAGCCGGCCGAACTCATCTTCTATATTAATGCCGAGCCTTTGGGCCTGCTGGTCGAGAAATGAGCCTGTGCCTGCGGCGCAGACGCTGTTGAGCGCGAAATCGCGCATTCTCATTCGGCTGCCCTGCCGCGAGAGGAAAATCAGCTTGGAATCCTGGCCGCCCATCTCGATTACGCTTGCCTGGGCCAGGTCAGGGTATAGATGTGATATGGCCGCGGCCTGTGCGGAGACTTCATTGGCAAAGGGGACATCGAGAATGTCGGCGATAACCCGGCCGGCCGCGCCGGTGACGGCGGCGGATTCGATTAGTGCCGGTGAGTAGGATTCGCTCAGCCGGACAAGCTGCTCACGGGCGGTCTCGACGGGTCTGCCCATTGTCCGCTGGTAGTCACTGTAAATTAAACCGCCGTCTCTTGCGATAAGAACAATATCACTGCTTGTCGAGCCGACGTCGATACCGAGGTAGAACCCCTTTGAGCCGGCTGATGATTTTACTACGTCACCCCGCTCGGCGCGGGTAAAGACTTCCTGACGTTCGCTGCTATCCATATACGTCTCCCATTACAGCAAGAACCGATATATTAACCAAAAACCACTATAGTTTTCAACATAAAAGCTGACGCTTTATAGCCCCAATCATAAAAAAGGTGTCCTTAGCTTAGTGAAGATATATATAATACACATATAAACCAAACACAAGTAAATTCCGGGGGATTTTCAAACTTTTTTTCGCAGGCGTATGGACTTCTGCCACAAAGACCCCAAGACCCAAAGAAATAATTTTAATTTAACCACGAATGAACACTATTTTTAAACCGCGGATTCCTTCTTCGCTAAAGCTACGAAGGACAGGTGGCACGGATGAGTACGGATTTTTTGATTCGCAGTGTCAGGGACGGGGACGATGGGGTCGGCCTGGATAAATCGGCCGATTTGGGCATCGTAATAACGTGCGACGTAATAGTACAGGCCGGTATCCTCATCGAGTATCTGGCCGGTGTAGCGATTGGAAACGCTGAAGGCATAGCCGTTGGCGATGTAGCGCTCATTACCAAACGGATAATAGCCGTAGTGCTGAACTAAGTCACCGTCTGAGTCGGTCATAATCTCAGAAGAGCCTAAATGGTCGCCGTGATAATAATAAAAAACCGGGTCATAGCCATATATAATTTACCTCATTAATTCAAGAGTTTTCAGTGCTCCTGCGGACTTCTGTCCGGCCAGTATTCTTTATCATCTTCGGGGCCTAAAAGGGATGACACTTTGAAAATGTTTTTCTGTGCGTTTGGGAATTCCTGATTAGCCATGGTTTAATTATATCGTAAAAACTCTGTTGCGTGAACACCTGGGGAACTTTTCCTGTGAGTTGTGTTGTGGATAAGGTGTTAGGTTTGCTGTTAGGTTTTTTAGGTTTCGACACGAAGCGAGACGGGCGCAGTAATACCGCTTCGCAAATAAGTGGCCTTCTAATAAGAGTTTTTACAGGTTATCAACAGTCGGGTTTCGATTTTAATAGTCATAATCTATTGTCAGCCGGTAAGTTATAAACCGGTGTCTGATTTACCATCAAATCCCGCGTGCATACTACTAATACTACTAATTTTAATTTATATAATAATATAATAAGTATTAACGCCGCAAAAAAACAACGGCCATTCAATAGCGATTAAAACACAAATGCACAGGTTTTTGATAAATAAAAAGGTTGTAGGGGAAGCAATTTTACATTAAACTTGACGGGCTTTCGGAGCGACCGAATCAGCGAAAAGAATGAAAAACATTACTCCTTTTGGATAAGGGTTTTACAAATGAAAGTGGAGTTCAACAGGACGGCACTGGCAGAGGCTCTTTCACTAGTCGGTTCTGTGGTACCGGCAAGGACGCCCAAACCAATATTGCGGTGTGTTCGCATCAGCGCGGCGAAAGACGACATGCGAATGACGGCGACAGATTTGGAAGTGGGAATCAGCTGCGTGATTTCCGAGGTATCCGTGCAGAAGGAGGGCGAGGCGGTGATACCGGCCGACAGGTTCAGCGCGATTGTGCGGGAAAGCGCAGATGATGTGCTGGTGCTGGAAGCCAACGAGGGCAAGTGCGAAATCAAAGGCGCAGACAGCCATTTTACGGTTTACAGCCAGGAGGCCTCTCAGTATCCAGCCACACCTGAGTTCGACGGCAAGGCGGATTTGGAAATCCCGGTGGTGTTGCTGCAGGGCGCGATTAAGCAGTGCCTGTTCGCGACGGCAAAGGAAAGTACGCGGTATGCGCTAAACGGAGTGCTGTGGGAAGTTAAGGGCAAAAAACTTTCATTGGTAGCTACTGACGGCAGGAGATTAGCAAGGGTTCGGGTCAATCTTAACTCGGCTGCGAGCGAGAAAATGACGGCGGCAAAAATCATCGTGCCGGCCAAGACGATGTCGCTGCTGGAAAAAATCCAGGCCGGCGAAAAAGACATCGCGGCGGTGAAGCTGGTGGACAACCAAATCCTGATAAATTGCTCCAACGCGGTAATCAGTTCAAATCTTGTCGAGGGCAATTTCCCGAAGTACGAAGATATTATCCCAAGCGATTACGACAAAAAACTCGTGCTGCCGACGGAACCGACGGCAAGTGCGGTGCGAAGGGCCGCCCTGCTTACCAGTGAGGAATCGCGAGGAATCAGGCTGTCGATAAGCAAAGGCAAGATGGTATTTTCAGGACGTGCGCCGGAAACCGGTGACGCGGAAGTGGAAATGAGCGTCGATTATGCGGGCGAACCGATAGAAATCGGGTTTAACCCGGTGTTTATAACCGAGGCGTTGCGGGTGATGGACTCGGCTGATTTCGAGCTGGAGCTTGGCTCGGCGGACCGGCCCGGACTGCTCAAGTACGGCAGTAATTTTCTTTATGTGTTAATGCCGATAAACTTAGGTTAAGCGGCGAAAAAAACGGGCTGTACATTAACCGGCCTGGCGACCACGAAAACAACGGCTGACGGGGCCTTATGCATCCGGATATCAAACACAGAGACGATGTATCGCAACTGGGTGATTTATTGGGTGATATGGTCGGCAGGTTTGGCGAACGGCACGAGCTGACGGTAAAGCTGGAGCAGGCATGGTCGGAGATTTTGCCGGCGGGTTTATCGGAGCATTGCAGGCTCGACGAGGTATCGGCCGGCGTTTTAAAAGTAAATGTTGACGGGCCCGGTTATATGCACGAGATACGGATGTGCAAAAGGCAGTTGTGTGACGCGCTCAACAAAGCCGTACCGGGACTGAAAATCAGGGACATAAAAACAAATATTGGCAATTAGCTGCCCCGATAAATCGGGAGCGAATTTATGAGGCGTGATATATGGCGGTGAAGGAACACACATACGATGCAAGTAACATCAAGATTCTGGGCGGGCTTGAGGCTGTACGCAAACGCCCTGATATGTACATCGGCGACCGCGGAGCCGGCGGGCTGCATCACCTCGTCTATGAAGTGATGGATAATTCGATTGACGAAGCGCTGGCGGGGTATTGCAAATCGATAAGCGTCGAGATATTCGCCGACGGAAGCTGCGTGGTCGAGGATGACGGGCGCGGAATTCCCGTCGAAAAACACAAGACGACAGGCACAAGCGCGCTGGAAGTGGTACTGACGACGCTGCACGCGGGCGGCAAGTTCGACAGTGACAGTTATAAAGTGGCAGGCGGTCTGCACGGGGTGGGCGTCAGTGTTGTAAACGCGCTGAGCGAATGGCTCGAAGTGGATGTGTATCGCGACGGTTTTCAATATCATTTCGAGTGTGAACGCGGCAAGGGTAAAGGAAGTGTAAAGAAAATCGGGCCGACCAAAAAACGCGGAACGCGTGTGAAATTTTCAGCTGATGAAGAAATTTTCGGGGACGCGGAATTCGATTACGACACACTGCGAAAGCGAATTCGCGAAATGGCGTATCTCAACGCGGGGCTGGAAATCACGTTCAAGGACGAGCGGAAGAAAAAGAAGGACGTTTTCAAGTTTGACGAAGGCATCAAGGCCTTTATCACACATCTCAACGAAGGCAAGGAAGTGCTGCACAAGGACGTAATTTATTTTGCCAAGGAAGATACCGACGCGATGATGAGTTGTGAAATCGCACTGCAGTACTGTGACGCTTATACGGAAAACGTGCTGGTGTTCGCAAATAACATTCGCAATATCGACGGCGGTACGCATCTGTCCGGTTTTCGCACGGCCCTTACACGCACGATGAATTTTTACGCCAAGAGCAATAATCTTCTTAAAAACGGAAATCCGCCTACCGGCGACGATTTGCGCGAAGGATTGACGGCTGTTGTCGCGGTGAAGCTGTCGGACCCACACTTCGAGGCGCAGACGAAAGTGCGATTAACGAATCCTGAAGTCGGCAGTTTTGTTGAAACAACCGTGAACGAGCAGTTAGGACATTTTCTCGAAGAGCACCCGGCTGACGCAAAGAGGATTTTGAATAAGGCGATACAGGCGGCCGCGGCGAGAGAGGCGGCCCGCAAGGCGCGCGATCTGACCAGGCGAAAGGGTGCGCTGGGCAGCAGCAACCTGCCGGGAAAACTGTGGGATTGTTCGAGCAAAGAAAAAGCAAGCACGGAGATATTCATCGTCGAGGGTGACTCGGCGGGCGGCTCGGCTAAATCGGGACGCGACAGAAATATCCAGGCGATACTGCCGCCCAAGGGAAAGATTCTTAACGTTGAAAAAGCGCGGCTGGAAAAGATGCTCGCGCACGAGGAAATTCGAACGATAATCAGCGCGCTGGGTACCGGCATCGGCATCGACGAGTTCGATTTGGAAAAATGCAGGTACGGCAAAGTCATACTAATGACCGATGCCGATATCGACGGCGCGCATATTCGAACGCTACTGCTGACGTTTTTCTTCAGGCAGATGCCGCAGCTTTTCGATAACGGGATGATTTACGTCGCCCAGCCGCCTTTGTATGAAGTCAGGGCCAAGGGCAGCAAGAAGAGCGAGTACATTCTCAGTGAAATCCAGATGCGAAAGCGTATGATAAGCCGGGGACTGGAAAATACAAAGCTGGTAATCAGGGGGCAGGGCAAAGGCGCCAAAGATATTACGGTCGAAGGAGAAAAATTGTCCGGCCTGATAAAGGACCTTTCGGAGATAGAGCGCTCGGCGGGAATCCTCAGCCGGCGCGGGATTATCTTCGAGGAGTTCGTGAAAAATTATTATGACGGCAAGGTGCTTCCGGAATTTCGGATTGTATTCGAGGGACAGAACGAATTTTTCTATGACTCGAAGCAGTATGAAAAACGGCTGGATAAATTGCGGCAGGGTCTGGGCGAGGACGAGCAGGATGATGAAGAAAAGCTGCAGTTCGAGGAGATGCACGAGATTTCGAAGATAAATCAGCTAAATGAGAAGCTGAAAAAGGAATTCAAACTCGAGCTGAAGGATTTTATGCTCAAAGAAGACAAAAACGAGGCGGGCGAATCGCTGCCGACAAAATTCAATCTTTCCAACGGCCAGGGCGGTTATGAAATCGCATCGCTGGGCGGAGTTTGTACCGGGGTGCGGCAAATCGGAGGAAAGGATATCGAGATTAAACGATTCAAAGGACTGGGCGAGATGAACGCTGACCAGCTTTGGGAAACAACGATGAACCCCGAGACGCGGACGCTGCTGCTGGTGAAACTGGATGACGCCGGTGAGGCTGACCGGCTGTTTAGTATTTTGATGGGCAATGACGTGGAGCAGCGACGTAATTTTATTCGCGACCACGCACTGGAAGTGCAAAACCTGGACGTCTGATTCGCAGTATAATATTGTTATGAGAACACTGCGCGTAAATAACTTTGTCTCGAAGATTGCGCAAGTCTTGTTTTTAACAGGGCTTATGATTTTGTTATTGCCTGCGGCGCTTTGTCCGGCCGATACTTTTACCAATGTAAGAACCGGCGAAGTGCTGCACGGCTACAAGACCAGCAAGAGCGAGGGTGTGGAAAGTTTTATACAAGCCGCCGAAAAAGGGCCGGTCAAAATCAATCTTGCGGAATGGAAAAAGAAATCCGACCGGCAGGGGCGAAACAACAACGTGGTCGTTATGGAACTGGCCGGGCCGATTATGTATCAAATCGAAGCCGAGGCGCTGCAGAATGCTTTAACACGGATATCTGACGAAGGGCCGTTGTTTATATTGCTTGAGATTGATTCGCCCGGCGGCAGAGTGGATTTGGCTCAGAATATTTGCGCCGCGCTGATTAAAGCTTCAGATAACGTGCAGGTGATATCGTATGTAAAAGGCGGTCGGAACGGCGGCGCGATTTCGGCTGCCGCGGCGGTTGCGCTTGCGACTGACAAAATTTATATGTCCGGCGACAGTGTTATCGGAGCGGCGACAATGATAACGGGGCAGGCCGAGACGATGAAGCAGGCGTACGGCGAGGACGTGGGCGAGAAACTGGATTCGGCGTGGCGTGCGAGGCTGGCTTCGCTGGCTGAACATAAAGGCCGGTCGGGTATGCTGGCGCGGGCGATGGTTGACAGGGATTTGGAAATCATCGAGGTAAATGAAAACGGCAAACGGCTGTTTATAGAAGCGGTAAATAAAAAGCCCGGGCAGGAACTGGTGAGAACGTGGAGTCCTAAAGGTTCACTGCTGACGCTGACGGCGAACGAGGCGGCGAAATGTGGTTTCACAGATGCAATTGTCGGCTCACGCCAGGAACTGCTGCAGCAGGAAGGCGCGGCCGACGCTAATATAGTTATCAATGATGATATTCAGCGCGCGGGCGAGGAGCTTCGGCGGGCGCAGGGGCAGCTTGCGAGGATTCGCAAGTCTTTCGATTTCGAATTCAAAAAAGCCGAGGGCGATATGTACTACGCCGAGGCCCTGCGGATGCTGCGGGAAGCGAGGGTGGAGATGAAAACGGTTTTGAATCTCGCGAAGAAATACCCGGATTTGAACCTGGACGTTAAATCGATAGAGGATAATCTCAATACCATAGAGGCATCGTACCGAAATTTAAAACGGGATGCTCGGCGGCATTAAGCTGCACACCAAGGGAGGAATATGGGATTTTGTCGGCGAGGAGAAATTGCGGCGATTGTTTTTTTGGCACTGTGCGCTCCGTCCGTCTGCGACACATTTACAAACAAGACTACCGGCGAGATTCTGCATGGATATCTGAAAAGCGGCGGTGAACAGGGTAATCTTGTTATCTGCACGGGCGAAAAAGACGAACGGCAGTTTAATTTATCGCAGTGGGACTGGGAAATTGACCGGCTGGGCAGAAAAAACAAAATTACAGTCATCTCGCTCGAAGATAAATTAGACCTGCATATTGTTTGTGATGCGCTCGATGCGGCGATTGCAACGGCGGCCGATGACGGGCCGTTGTTCATACTTCTTGAGATGAACTGTCCCGGCGGGCAGGCGGAATATATCGAAAAAATTTGCGACAGGCTGATACGCACGGATTATTGCCCGGTTGTCGGGTTGATAAAATCAGGCCCTTACGGCGGCGCGCTTAGCGGCGCAGCTGCGCTCGCGCTGGCGTGCGATAAAATTTATATGGAGCCTGGCACGACGATAGGCGCGGCGGCAATTTTCACAGGTGACCGATCAACTGAAAAGCTGAGCATCGCGTGGCAGGACTATATCGGCACACTCACGCGCAGAAAAGGCAGACCCGAACTGCTCGCGCGTGCGATGGTTGATAAAGACATTGAGGTTATAGAAGTTGCCCAGGACGGACGACGCCTGTTTATACAGCCGAGCCAAGCGAAAAGCGGGCAGAGCGTTGTTCGAGTGTGGTCGCCGGGCGGGTCGCTGCTGACATTGACTGCGGGTGAGGCGGTTCGGTGCAATATAGCCGACGCGATTGTAATTGACAGAGCCGATGTGCTGCGAAAAATGAGCGCAGCCGTCGCGGAGGTTGTTGTTGACACAAGCACAGCCGATGCTGCGCGGACTTTTAAAAAGGCACAGTTAAAATTCGACAGGCTGCGGAACAGTCT
>JBBABK010000079.1:0-8007 GCA_041657685.1 Phycisphaerae bacterium
ATCCGCGCAATCGAACGGTCAATACCCTGCCCAACTGCCAAATCTTCTATAATAACGGATTTGTCCCACGGGCTTTTTTCCAGGGCAACCACATCGCCGAGAAATATTTCCGCTTCCGACGCCTCAGCCAGATTGATATGCACCACCTCGGTCCTGCTCCGCCGAATTTTTCTTTGATAATAATGCTCCGTAAGAGCCTCGGCCGCCGCTTCAAAACCGACCGATGCAAGAGAAACCTTTACGACCGAAAGAACCTCGCTGCTCGGTATGACCGACTCGCCGTGCCGCTGATAAAGATAATAAGTAACCACCTCGGAAAGACTCTCAGCCGTTGTAATATCAGCCTGCCCGATACCATCCAGCACCCTGCTGATTGTGTGCATCACCTTGGTATGAAGATACTCCTCGATAGTGGCATCGGATTTTATAACTTTCAGGCGAGCCTTCATAATTTTATTTGCCTCCATGCAAATTCATCATCCACTCATTAACTCACGCGTCGAACAGCTTCGGCTGCGCCGGCGCGTCCTGCTCGCCTATCGCCGCCGTCACCTCGTCAATCAATTCGCCGGCGTCTTTGAACTCCCGATACACGCTTGCGAACCTGATATACGCCACCTTATCGACCGCGCGCAGGTGCTTCATCACGCTCTCGCCGATAAACGTGCTCGGCACCTCTTTATCGAAGTTCTTGAAAATATCCTCTTCGACCCTGTCCGCGATTTGCTGCACCTGCTCAGCCGATACTTGTCTCTTGTAGCAGGCCTTTTGCAGTCCCCCGATGACCCTTTCCCTGTCATACGGAACTCGCGAATCGTCTTTCTTCACAACGTACAATTTGAAGCTCTCTCCCGCCTTTTCGTATGTGGTAAATCGCCTTTTGCAGTTCAGGCAGTGCCGCCGCCGCCGTATCACCCTGCCCGAATCGCTCGAACGCGAGTCGATAACCTTATCGTGGTCTTCCTTGCAGAACGGGCATCTCACCTGTGAAAGCCTCCCTTAAAACAGCATCATCCACTACATTTCGATTCGGATGCTATACTACAACCAATATGTAGTATGTCAATGCTTTTCGGATCGCTTTTTTACCCGGCTTGCCGTCAGGCCTGTTAAATTTTCAAACTTTTTTCCGCAATCGCAGGCAATATAAAGATTAACGGCAAAAATTAAAATAAACTCACAGGCCAAAACATTTTATTTGCGAGGCCTTGTTTTTACGGATTTTATAAGACGCGGGGGAATTCGTATGGCTGGTATTCGACAAAAAAACGCACGTTTATTTGGCAAGGCTCGAATTGTGTCTTATGCTTTATATGGAAGGATTGAGGGATTGAAAAATTCCTTATGGGGGGGGCCATGTGAGTTTCTTTCCGAGTTAGGCCTCTGCGGCGAAAACGCAGGGGCCTTTTTTATTTTGACTTGTTAGCCCCCCGCATTCAATTATTTGCATCTACACAGAATTTAATGATGTCATTGCGAGCGAAGCGAAGCAATCTATTTTCGTTTAGCCGCGGGCACTGCCCTGCCCTGCGTAGTTTTAACGAAGTATGGGTCCGCGGTTTTCCTTTTTCCCCGGCATTGTCCTGATAAGCTCTGCTTTCTCTTGCAATGGCAAAAAAAACGGGTATATTGCACACTTGTCGGAAGTTTACATTTATAGTCACGGATGTTTAAGTAATCAAGTTTATGCGATATTATGGTTGTAAAGAGAGGTTACTTAATTTTATAAGTGATGCTGTGGCTAAAACAGGAATAAACCACGGCTCCGTTTTTTGCGACCTTTTTTCCGGAACTACTACTGTAGCAAAACACTTTAAGCAAAAGGGGTTTACAATATATGCGAATGATTTTATGAAATTCTCTTATTGCTTAGCAAGGGCATATATCCAAGTTAATCAATACCCTCAATTTAAAAATTTAAAAAAAGTAATCCCTGCACTAAAATGCTCGGGAAATGTTACCGAAGCGGTCATCCATTTCCTTAATAATATCAAACCCATAAAAGGATTCATCTATAGTAATTATTGCCCAGGAGGCACAAAGAATCTTAGTTCTAAAAGAATGTATTTCACTGATACTAATGGACAAAAGATAGATGCAATAAGAACAATTATCCAAGAATGGGATGATGAAGGCCATATAACAAAAAACGAGTTTTATATTCTATTAGCATCACTTATCGAAGCAGTCCCTTATGTTGCTAACATTTCAGGTAATTACGCCGCCTATCTAAAATATTGGGATCCAAGAACACGAAAAGAACTTCAATTGAAAATACCGTTCATACCAATGAGTATAAATCAAAACAAAGCGTTTATGAAGGATGCAAATCTACTAATAAAAACTATTCGCTCTAGCATATTATACTTAGACCCACCTTATAACGAGAGACAGTATGCAGCAAATTATTTTCTGTTAGAGCTAATCGCTGAAGGATGGTTTAATAGTATCCCGAAAATTTATGGCAAAACAGGAATGCGGTCATACGAAGATCAAAAATCCAAGTTTTGCCGGAGATCGGAGGCTTATAAAGCATTTAGTGACCTTATTGATTCAGCACAAACCAAATATATTTTATTAAGCTATAATGATGAGGGCCTATTATCCGAAGGTGAAATTACCAGTGTGTTGGCTACACGTGGAACTGTTAAAATTTTTAAACAAGTTCATCGCCGCTATAGAAGTATAAATCAGGATACTGACGATAGAAGAACCGTCTATGAAAAATTATACTTTGTCAAAGTCACAAAGGACTAAAATAGGTGGCGAAGCGACTAAACAATTTGACAGGCAAGGAATGGCTGCAATATTCTTTTAGTATATGGAGGGACATTCAAAAGAATAAGGAGGAGATGTCGCTAAAACATCCAGCCATGTTTCCCATTCAACTGGTAGAACGATTAATAAGCATATATACAAATTCTAATAATCAAGTAATACTGGATCCGTTTATGGGGAGTGGAAGCACCTTGATAGGGTCACAAAACAAGGGTCATCAAAGTATCGGATTTGAAATAAATAAAGACTATGTTTCGATGGCTAAGAACAGGCTTGAAAACACATACTCTTCCATGTTTAAGTCCAATTCCTCTTACCAGATCATCAATGATTCTTGCGAGAATGCCCTAAAACACCTTTCACGAAATTCGGTTGACCTTACAATTACTTCTCCACCTTACTGGGATATTTTAAACAGAACAAGAACGGCAGATAGGAAAGAGATTCGAACATATAGTGATTCCAATATTGACTTGGGCAACATTGAAGACTATCGCTTGTTTTTAATGAAATTAAAAAACATTTTTAGCCAGGTGTACGAAATTACCAAGCCATCACGATATTGCATTATGGTCGTGATGGATTTGAGAAAAAAATCTAAATTTTATCCTCTCCACATAGATATTATAAAAATGATGGAAGAAGCTAATTTTTTACTTGCTGATATTATTATTTGGGACAGACAACGAGAATATAATAATATGCGTCCTTTGGGGTATCCCTATAGTTTTATTGTTAATAAAGTACATGAATATATTCTTGTTTTCAGGAAATAAGCATGACAGATACAGAATTTTTTGAAATCCTTGGATACCTCTCTTCTCCGGCGAGAAACACAAAACTTGATGTCGAGACACATCCTCGTAGACGAGCCTCTTTCGAAACCGAATTTGAACAATTGACGGGCATTCGCCCAGAAGTTGATAATCATAATTACTACGTCTGGGACGAAGAGGCAAATAAATGGGGCACAGAACTGCGCATATATTTTAACAATTCTGAAAATGCGTCTGCGGCATTAAGAAATATGATAGTAAGCCCCAGACCAAATTTTGGATATAACGCAAGAATAAATAACAACAGTTTTGTGTGGCGATTAATTGAATACGGATTTTTGTTAAGAGATGGACAAGATTCGAATAGGGTAAGACAATTGGTTCCTACTGAATATACAAATGTATTTGAGAGGGGTTATAATTTAACATAGGGAATGCTTAATGAATATTTTTATTGACGAAGACATGGCGTATTTATTTGGTTTAGTTGTCGGGAGGGGCAGTCTCAAAGACGGCGGCGGCTTAAAGCAAATCATAATCAGTTTTCCTTTTCGGAGTTTAGCGGCTTCGGGTGTTCACTCTAAAATTATACAGAAGGATAAAATTCTCATCAGCCTAGATAGCATCGTGAATAGAATTGGGGAATTAGCCGGAGACTTTCCAAGAAAAATTCAGACTCAAAGTACAGTTGATATAGTGATTGATTTTCATAAAAATAATTTATTGTGGAGAAATTTAAAGGCTCTTTCAGGGGATGGTAAAAGCTATATGGATATAGAAATTCCACCCGTGATTTATTCGTCCAGTGAAGTAATAAAAAAAGAATTTATAAGAGGAATGGCAGATGTAACAGCCTATGCTCGTTCTGGTAATGTTTACAGAGATGGTAGGCATAGAATATATTTTGAAATACATAATGCCAACTGGAAATTGCCTGTGGAGTTATGCTTGTTATTACAAACAAAGCCACTTTGCATTCCTGTACAAACAATTGACTGGGGTCATCCTAATATAAGAAATGGTCATGCTAAGGAATATGATGCGGGAAGAAAAACAGCTTGGGCAAGAGAGCATCAGTTGAAAATATTCGCCGATGATTTTGAATCTATAGGTTTTCGAATAGAACATAAAAATATAATCTTAAAAGAAATGGCAGAGTACAATCGCATACATTATCCATCTATAAAACAGAAACTTTGTACCCCACCCAAAAAAATTATAAAGCAAAAAATCGTGCACCCAGAGGAAAAGTCGAAAAGACTACCTCAAGAACTATGTGGTAAACATTTCGATACATATTGGCAGGTTTGCAAAGATATTGGTTGTACACAATTTAATCCTGTTAAGAATGAAGAGAGTGATGCATCATGAGTTATCTTTCCGAAAAAGAAATGTATCCTGATGTTATGGAGTGGTTAAAAACATACCTTCAGCATAAATATAGCCGAGCTTCTATTTCTGTACATGATACATCTCGGCAAGATTTGTGCGAATTTCTGAGACGAGAAAATTTAAGTAACCATTTCCAACAATCGGAAACATTTGTTATCAAAGTAGATATTACAGGAATAATTATACTGGGCGACACATATCAATTAGCATTTGTAGAATGTAAGATTGGCTCAATTAATCTAAAAGACGTCTCACAGCTTATAGGTTATTCTAAAGTCGTTATTCCTATATTTTCAATGATAGTTTCACCTGCAGGAATAAGTCCTCCAATAAACAAACTAGTAAATATCTATCGCAGGTACGATATCCTTAATTATAAAGATGATTTGCTTGTGAGAATCGCAACATGGAACAGAATGAGTAAAGATATTAATTCTGCATCTGTTTTACCGCACGGCTTATTTTGAAATACACTAAATAAAAAGCATTTTCACTCTTGACAAAAAAACCGCTTTTTTCCGCTAAAAACCGCACTTTTTGCTTTACAACCGGTCAAATTTTGATAAAATACTGATGTTGTTTGACAACACGTTAATATAGGCAACTCAAAGAAAGGCAATCACAATTCAATCAACCCCGCCCATTCCACATCAAGAAATATCCCATCACAACGCAGTTGTGATTCCGCATTTTTGCTCTTTGCTATTTGATTTTTGCTTTTATAGTCAAGTTTCTGCGTCATCTGCGCAATCAGCGTCAAAAAATCAGAGCTTTTTATGCAAAACGAACCCAATTTCAGAAATGCCAAAAAGTGATGTAACCCCTTGCCCCATAATGACTACTGACTACTGGCTAATGACTACTCATGACAAAAAACAAACCCAATTCAAAGCCAATCAAAGCCAATCAAACCCAATTTTAGCTCAAAAACAAAGGTCCCAACCCAAAAACAAACCCAATTCAAACCCAAACTTATACCGTTTGGGAAATATAGGCAATTTTATAAATGTAATATCAGCCTTGTGCTTTTGCGTAGAAATCCGGGTCGGCGGCGAGGTTGTTTCTCGCTTCTTCGGTCATCATCACGAACGCAGGATGCGTCGTATCCCACGCGCGAGAAGTAAAAGACATGCTCCGCATCTTCTCGACTTCCACGCCGGCGTTGGCGAAATAGCTGCCGTATATGTGCAGCGAATCGCTAATATCGCAGTACCTGCCAACCGAGACTTCTTTTCCGATTTTTTTCGATATCTCGCCGGCGATTTTTTTCTGCAGTTCGGTAAAAGCGTAGGCGTTCATAAACCAGGCCTTGTACAAATCCCTGCTCCGCCAGTGCGTGTTCATATTCAGACACATCCGCCCGTCGCTGCCCTCGACCAATCGGCACCACACCCGCTGCAAACAGGGCGGGTCGTCCGTCTTCGGGTCAGCCGTAGGCATCCACGTAATCGCCTGCGCCCTTCTCGTACAAAAAACATCCGACAGCGCGTCGACGATATACTGAACCTGATTGACCTTTTTGAACGGCCGGGGCGAATCAGCTTTTTTCAAATTCTCCGTCGGAGTGTATGCGAACAATCTTTCGTGATATGTATAAGTCCACTTGCCCGCGGCCGGGTCAATCCAGTGGTCGTGCAGTCCGTCGAGCACTTCCTGCAGGTACGATTCCAGTTCCGTCGGCCCGCCGGGAAAATTTTTATGTATGCGCGGCTCGGCGAACGGCTCTGTCACCGTGACCATCACCGTCGCGTCTCTGCTCGGCGGGTCGTCGGGCTTATCATACTGTGTTTTGATTTCGAGCCCGTCGTCCCATACCGCGATAACCGCCTTTTCCCACGCCTCGGGAAGGCACTTAGCCGTCACTGAAATTACCGGTATATCCTGCGCGTTAACTTCCGTTGACATTTAATCATCCTCCGTGATTGTATATTCCATTGTGCCGGGCCGCTGCTGCGTGAAATATTCCAAGTCAACCTCCTCATTGGTTATGTGGTACCGCTGCCAATATCGCTCCGGTATCTGCGCAAGCGCCCTTCGCGCCTTGTAATCATAGATTGTGCCGGGGAATCTTTGCATAAGCTGCCTGCACGATTCGACCATAAGATTGTAGCCGGTAAAAGGCATCCGCCCGATTGTCCGCCACTGCGGGACATTGGCAAGAATATTGTCCGCCTCAATCTGCTCTATTTCGGAAACCTCTTTGAAATAAAATACCGTCGGGGCAGCAGGCTTTTCCGGTTCGGCTTGTTCTTCCTGCTGTTCGGTGCTTGATGCTGCCTGCTCATTTTCAAAATCGTTCACATCAGGTTCCGCAAGCAGCTCGGCCCTGTCCTTCTTTGCCATATCGTAAATTGTCTTTGGCGGCTCTTTCGGCTCGGCCTGTTCTTTCGGCATCAGCGCCACGACACCCACAATCACCGCCAGTATTACCACGATTAGAATCACAATCCTGACCACGATGGGCTTGCTCCTTAGTGCTATTGTTGTTGAACGTCGGTACTCGTTATCTTATAATTGATTTTAACGTTTTATCAGGTCTTGGCAATAAATTGTTGGGATTTGTCCCGGCAGAAATTCAGAAATTATGTTTACTGGACTTATAGAAGCAGTTAGCCGCATCGCTCAAATCAGCCGACAGGGCGATTCTATGAAAATCTCCGTCGAGCTTGGCCCGCTCTGTGCCGATTGTGCGCCCGGCGACAGCATTGCCGTAAACGGCGTGTGCCTTACCATCGCGTCAATCACCGGTACAATCGCGGCGTTCGACGTCAGCGGCGAAACACTGAGCAAATCGACTCTGGCCAAACTATCCCCTTCGGCGCTCGTAAATATAGAGCGGGCAACCAAAGCCGACGGCAGGTTCGGCGGTCATTTCGTGCAGGGTCATATCGACGGAACCGCACGAACAGAAAATATAAATCGCAGCGGCGAATTCTGGACGATTCGCTTTTCAGCCGCACCGGAATTGCTGGAGCAAATGGTCTTCAAAGGCTCGGTCGCGGTCGACGGGATTTCACTGACCGTCGCCGCCATCGACAAGCTCGGCTTCGAAATAGCCGTG
>JBBABK010000080.1:0-7998 GCA_041657685.1 Phycisphaerae bacterium
TCCGCCGCCACCGCCGCCTGCTTTACCGCGTGCTTCGTTGACCTTTATAGCTCTGCCGTTGATTTCCTTGCCGTCGGCCTGTTTGATTGCTTCATCAGCTTCTGCTTTATTAGGCATTTCGACAAAACCGAAACCTCTGGATTCTCCGCTGAACTTGTCCTTAATGATGTTTGCGGATTCGACCTGGCCAAACTCCTCGAAGAGTTTCTTCAAATCGTCTTCGGTTGCGTCGCTTGACAGATTACCTACATAGATATTCATTTTCCTTCCTTTCTTAAACAGATTTTTTGAGATAAACCATATTACTGCAATTATTTAATAGAACACTTATCCTTAACCGGATTTGTAAGAGCTTCCTCTAACTGTTCTGTAAGCTCCTGCACAAGCGATTTTACAGGCACTATTTTGTCGCATAAATACGCATTGCTGCCTGCAAATGCGAAACCTTTATCCAGCTGCCCTCGCGCGGCATTAGCCAGAACTTTGGCAATACAATAGGGAGCTGTTGTCGGGTCACAGGTTTTTAGGCATTTGTAACTGCATTTAAAGGGTATTGTTTCGCCCCGCTTAACTTTCTCAACAAATTCGCTTTTGATTACTCTTCCGGGGAGTCCTACGGGACTTTTTATTATCGTTATGTCATCCTCGGAATGCGCATTAAGGTACGCTTTTTTGAAGTTTATATCGACATCACACTCGTCAGTGCATACAAACCGAGTTGCCATTTGGACGCCGGCCGCTCCGAGTCTTAAATAATGAGCGATATCCCAGCCGTCGAAAATCCCGCCTGCGGCAATAACCGGAATTTTTTTCGGGAATGAATTTGCGACGTCAAGAACCTCAGTAACTATTTCATCAAGATTCGGTGCGGTATTATCGAGCAAACTTTCAGATGTGTATCCGAGATGCCCCCCTGCTTTTGGTCCTTCGACGACTACTGCATCGGGCAATTTATTATAATGCAGGTTCCATCTTTTGCAGATGATTTTGAAAGTTCTTGCGGACGAGACGATTGGGACGAGTTTAATATTTTTGCCGTCCAGGAACCCCGGCAAATCGAGCGGCAGACCCGCGCCTGAAATTATCAAATCGACATTTTCTTCAACGGACGCCTTTGCGAGCTGTGCATAGTGAGAAAGTACGTGCATTATGTTTACGCCGATAATCCCATCGGACATAGCTCTGGCTTTTCTGATTTCCTGTCTGAGCGACTCAACCGCCTGCCCAAGAAGGTCGCCGCGAGGACAATCTTCGAACTGGCCAAGACCTGCGCTTGAGATAATTCCTGCGCAGCCAGTATCTGCGACGGCGGCGGCGAGATTAGCTCCGGAGACTTTAACTCCCATACCGCCCTGTATAATCGGCGGATTGATATGTAAATCCCCTATGTTTAGTGCGGGGACATTATTTGCGTGCATAATTACCCACTTAAGCGAAAATTCAAATCCTTTTGAAACGGCGATAAAAAGTGGGTGTTTTGGGGCCGGCATAAAAGCCATCAGTCTCAAATCCCGCTCGGGCGGCGCCATTTCATCCTTAATTATATATGAGATAATATCGACCAGCCTGCATTAATACAAGAAAATAATATCTTATTTTGTTTATTTTTATTTTTGACGTGTTCCAAGTAATGCTGCCAAATGGAGATATGCAAATGAATTTTGACAAATATCGGTTCCGGTGGTAGTATTAAAGGCCAATCTGGCTGTTAAACGAACGGCGATATGCATATGGCGAGGCACAGTTTATGGATAATGTAAAAATCATACCGGCGGGGAATATCGGCAGCAGTTTTATCGGGCAGGAGTATATCCCTGCGGGCAAAGACGAGTGGTATCTGCGAAACGAGCAGTTCGGCAAGAGCGGGGAAAAATACCGCAAGCTGCGTTCGAGCGAAATCAAGACGCTGGTACAGAACGGTAATTTCTGCCAGGATTGGGGCAACATTTCGGTCGACGAGGAATTCGACTGCGGGCTGATAAAGAATAATGATTTCTTCGGATTCATCCGGATAGGCAGGTGCAAAGAAGCTGTGCTGGAACATCACGATTTGCATCTGCCGGTCGGCATCAGCAACAGCAGGATTATTTCGTGCGACATCGGAGATGACGTGGCGATTCACAGCGTGCGGTATCTGGCACATTTTATCATCGGCGACAGGACGATGCTGGCGAACATCGACGAAATGCACACGACCAATCATGCAAAATTCGGCAACGGGATAGTCAAGGACGGCGAGGATGAAAAAGTTCGCGTTAAGATTGACCTGATGAATGAAACAGGCTCGCGAGCGGTGCTTCCTTTCGACGGGATTATACCGGCCGACGCTTATATGTGGGCAAAGTACCGCGACGACAGGAAATTGCAGGAAAAACTCAAAGAGATTACGCAAAAAAACTTCGATTCGCGGCGTGGTTATTACGGACAGGTCGGCGAGCAATGTGTAATAAAGAATTCCAGGATTCTTAAGGATGTAAAAGTCGGGCCGCACAGCTATATCAAAGGCGCTAACAAGCTGAAGAACCTGACTATTAATTCATCAGAAGATGAGCCGACGCAAATCGGTGAAGGCGTGGAGATGGTCAACGGAATTATCGGCAACGGCTGTCATATTTTTTACGGGTGCAAGGCGGTGCGTTTTATTCTTTGCCAGAATTCCAATCTCAAGTACGGCGCCCGGCTGATTAATTCTATGCTGGGTGATAACAGCACGATAAGCTGCTGCGAGGTATTGAATAATTTGATATTCCCTGCACACGAGCAGCATCATAACAATTCTTTTTTAATCGCGTCGCTGGTGATGGGGCAAAGCAATATCGCGGCGGGCGCGACAATCGGCTCGAATCATAACAGCAGAGCGAACGATAATGAGATTCAGGCGGGTCGTGGGTTCTGGCCCGGATTGTGTGTAACATTGAAACATTCGAGCAGGTTTGCTTCTTTTGTTCTGATTGCCAAGGGCGATTATCCGGCCGAACTGGATATCCCCCTGCCGTTCTCGCTGGTGAATAATAACGTTTCAAAAGACCGGCTCGAGGTAATGCCGGCGTACTGGTGGGAATATAATATGTACGCGCTGGCGAGAAATTCGTGGAAGTTTCAGAATCGCGACAAGCGCAAGGTGAAGGTTCAGAATATCGAATTTAATCCGCTTGCGCCCGATACGGCCGAGGAGATGCTGCGGGCGCGTGACCTTCTTGCGATATGGACGGCGAAAACCAATCTCGGTGAGACGGCTAAAAGGGTGCGGCGCGAGGAATTACTGAAAACCGGAAAACACCTGATGGAAAAAGCAGATGAGATGCTGCAGGACAAAGAAGTATTCGGCGAGGGGTTTGAAAAATCATCACGTAATGTTGTGATTATAAAACCTGTTGAAGGTTATAAAGCATACGAGCAGATGCTGGTTTATTACGCGGTGAGGAATCTGCTGGATTATCTGGAAGCTCGACCTGACGCGACTTTCGAATCGATGAAGAAGGAATTAAACGGCCAGCGGGTTACGGAATGGGTAAACTTCGGCGGACAGTTGATACCGGCCGCGGATGCGGACAGGACGAGGGCCGATATCGGCTCTGGCAAGCTGGACACCTGGGAGAAGATTCACGAAAGATATAATGAATTATGGAAACAGTATCCGCTGCAAAAACAGCGGCACGCGTTTGCGGTTGTGAAAGAGCTTTGCGGATGCGAGCCGGATAAACAGAAATGGTTGGCGATGCTCGATGATACGTTGAAGATTCAGCGGTATGTGTGCGACAAGGTTTACGACAGCAGGAAAAAGGATTTTGATAATCCGTTCAGGCAGGCGACTTATCGAAATGCGGAGGAAATGGCGGCGGCAATCGGGACAATCGATGATAATGATTTTGTCAAGCAGGTGCGGGCGGAAACGGAAGAATTCGCCAAAGTGATAGAACACGCAAAACAACGAAGCTAAAATTATTAAAACGGAGACAAGAGAATGAACCTCGATGACAACAATTATTCAAAGTATATGCTCGTCCAGGAAATGATGGACACAGTGGATATAGTGAAGAATTTCAACGCGGCACAGACCAA
Source organism: Phycisphaerae bacterium (assembly GCA_041657685.1). GTDB lineage: Bacteria > Planctomycetota > Phycisphaerae > Sedimentisphaerales > Anaerobacaceae > JBBABK01. The sequence goes on from JBBABK010000080.1 coordinate 4,063, forward strand.
GGCGGTGGCGGGAAACATTGCGTCAGTGGGCAGGCTGTTTTTGACGGGCGAAGGCTCGAGCAGGATATTTCCCGCAAAGAACGCGATTCGCAAAGCGATGCGATGGGGACTGGATTTGCAGATTGCCACAGATGGGTCGCGGCAGTCCGCGGAGTATGACCTATCGAAGTTCGCGGTTTTCTGCGCAAGCAATTCGGGCAGGACAAAAGAGGTGGTGCTGCTGGCGAAAAAATTAGCAGAACAGGGAAATGATGACAGGTACGGCCTGACGGCTAACGAAGGGACATTATTGGAGGAAGCGTGCAGCGAGACTTTTGTCCTAACGTGCGGATGGGAACAGGCGGTCGCGGCGACTAAGAGCGTAGTGGAGCAGGCGCTTTTCTATGAGTCCATTTTGCGGCACATAGCGGGCACGGCGGAGGATATCGATTGCGAAAAACTCGCGAGCAATATTCAAAAAGCCTTAACCCTGCAAGTTGATAAAGAGATTGTGCAGGCGGCGACGAATGCGGCGACGATTTATTTCGCGGGTTATAACGACGGCGTGGCGGAGGAGTTGACGCTCAAGACGAACGAGATTACGCGTCGAAAATCAGATTTCCTCGAAGGCACATACGCGGTGCACGGAATCGAAGAAGTGATGGACTCCAATGATATTGTTTTCGTGGTTGACCCGATTGATGAAGAAATTAAGAAATTTCAGGAAGTGCTGGTCGACGGCGTGGGTTTGAAGGTCGTGGCGATTGCTGACAGGGACACACCGTTCGATACGATTCGCGTGCCATCGGCGGGCGAATTCGCTCCTTATGTGTATCTGTGTGCGGGGTGGAACGTGCTGGTCGAGATTGGAATGAAGCTGGGCATCAATCTCGATAAGCCCGAACGCGCCCGCAAAGTCGGCAATGAATTGATAATGTAAAAAATTATTTAATATTATCTGCCCGCAGGCCAGAATGGTTCTTTCCAGTAGGTTAATCTGTAAGGGCCGTCGTCTGTCATAGTCAAAATCGCAATGCCGTAGCCTTCGATGTCGCCGTAGTAAAATGTTTTTTCGGTATCTGTAGATTTCGTATTTTGCGGCAGGCCCAGCAGCATTGTTACCGATGATTCCGAAGCATTAAGCTGCAGTTTTCTCCATCTCTGGGGGACGTGCCATTTTTCTTTTTTGGAATTATTACCATCATTATCGGAGTCGTCCCCGAATTCGACCTTTGAAATCAAATCGGAGGTATAGCTCAAATCAGGCACTTGCCAAGCGGCTACTATGAAATTCAGGTCTCTGGGAAGGCCGTTAACCAACTCCTGAACCTGCTGGTCATACTTGGATTTATATTTTTTTAATGCCTGTTCGTGTCTCAGTTCATTAGAATTCAACGCTTTTGTGTAGCGTTCATTTTCCTGTTTATAAGTAAGGCCGTTTTTGCCCTTGCCTATATTTTTCAGATTATTCTGATGAATGCTACGTATGGATTCATCACTTCGGGCATACGAAAGATGTTCACGTTCAATCAGCTCATTGTAGGACTGCCGCATTCGTTCGAGGATTACGTCCGGACTGACCGGTTCGAAATGTACGCAGCCGAATTGCGGTTCGTAGAGCTGAACTTCTCCATCTCCGCTGTTAATCAGCTCAGGCACGTGTTGATAATACCACGTATGCCGCTGCGAGCCTCCCAACTTCATCTTAGGATATCCGAGCAGGTCGAATACGTCCTTTGCGGACATCCCGACATTTAGGTCTTTCCATTTTTTTAATTGTATAGCCGCCCTGTTGTACATAGGGCTTTGCTTTGCGAGCTCACAAGCTTGTTCGTATTCGTTAGCGGCATCGAGCCAGTTTTGTTTTGCCTGTTCGAAATCTTCCGAATTGAAAAATTCCACAGCGTTATTTTCTGTTGCCTGCCCCTGCTGCCAAAGTTCCGGGGCGTGAGATTCAGCGGCGACTCCTTTTGCCAGTTCACAAAGGTTCTGACACGTTTGTTTTGCGGTCATCGCTTTATTTTTTAAATTTTCAAATTCAATCGCTTTGATTTTTGCTTCTTCATACTTCGACGATGCCTGCTTCCAGAGGAATTGGGCACTATCATATTCCTTTTTTTCAAACAGGGTCTCGGCGTCGGATGACAATCTCCGGGCATCATTCCAAAGCTGGGCAGCGTAAGACTCGGCATCGTTTTCTGACGCGATTCTTGAAGCGGTTTCGCATTCTGTTTTAGCCTGCGTGGCAGAGTTTAAAGCTGCTCTTTCAGCCGCTTGTTTTTGCTGCAGTTCCATTTCTTTTTGCCGATGTTTGTCTTCGAGTTCAGCTATTTTATTGTTAAAGCGGTCCGGCTCCGGTGAAGCATCTTTTGCTTGAGAGAGAATTTGTACGGCCTGTCGGTAATCTTCATTTTCTTCATATTCGGATGCAAGCTGCCAGCCTTCACTTGCAATTTTGTCTAAACGGTCATTTAACTGCGTTTTTCTTTTTCCATAAAAGAAATTTCCGGTTTGAGATAACTCCCGCAGGGCCTGGTAGTAATTTTCATTTTCAATAAAATTCTCCGCATTATCGAGATGACTGTTGTTATTCCACGCCTTCCAGGCAGCGACTGATGAAATAACGGCAATAATCAACAAAGAAATTCCAAGTATTGCTCGGACAAGAGAGCCGACTCTCACACGTTTATGATAATCATCGAGAGCCTCTTTTCTTGTTACTCTTGTCGAATCACTGTATTCGGTGCGGGTCGGGTCGAGTTGAAAAATTTGTCTGAATTTCTCCTGCGCTTTATCCTCATCGCCCATCTGCATCATTATCAAGGCTTCCTGTTCGAGTGATTTAACTTTGATAGAAATCAGTTCTCGCTTTAATTTTTGACGCAGAATAAGTAATTCCTTCTGCTGGGGATGTAGGTTCAGGGCTTCATTGATTAATTCTGCGGCTTGGTGAAAATTCCCGGCGGCTACAAGATTTTTGCACTGGGAATGAATTGAGCGGACATAATTCTGTTCATCTGTGCTTCCAAACTCCTGAACCGCCATTTTCTTCTTCCCTATAAAGTATTTTCTCGCTGAGAAAAATTATAATAGCCTTTTTCGTTCAAAATACAAGAGAAAAAGGGACAAAAGCACGAATTCAAGTGGTCAGTTTGGGATGGCGGCAGAACTGGACGGCCACGCCGAAATGGGTTTCTGAGGCATCGGGTTTTTTAGTCGATTCGACGTGTTCGACGCGAAGGAGCTTTGCGAAGCTGGATATGCGGCCCGGTCGCTGGAGTGTTCCGTTTCCGGGAGGGATTGATAAATCAAGCTCAACAATTCTGCCCGGCGGGCAGGTGCAGTTGGAAATTCTAAAGTAAAGGCCTCCGGGACTGGCGTTTACGGCCAGACCTGAACAGGAATTTGTGCCGCTCTGGTCGGCCGGCCGGCAGTTTATTTGATAATGAACCGGCATCCTGGGATGTCTTCTTTTTTCTGTCACGTGCCTCTTCTTCCTAACTACCCGTGCAAAAAAATCCGCAAAAGCTATACCAAACTGGGCAATCCCCGATTAGCCCAAATTAACAAATATAAACCCTATGTACTTAGGGGGTTAGATGTAAACAAAAAGCAGATTTTTGCATTTTTAATCGTATGAAGCAAAATTTGTTGATTGTAAACAACTTCAAAGTCGGCCTAAGGCAACATATCCACAAAATTTTAATGAAAACCGAGTTTTCGTCAAACATTTCGTTGTTTTTTTCAAACATCAGACTTGACGCACTGGCAGATGCACGGGTAGAATCTACGGCATGGCGGATAAAAGTGGGTCTGACAGGTCGATGAGGCAAAACGGCCTGCTGAAAAATCAGGCGGAGACGGAACGGCTTGCGGCGATAGGGAAATTTACCGCTAAGATTGCGCACGAGTTGAACAACCCCCTGGACGGGATACTTCGATACATCAATCTTGCCA
>JBBABK010000081.1:0-7996 GCA_041657685.1 Phycisphaerae bacterium
AGTTATTTCAATCTCAAAGGTCACGGCAACGGCGATATCACCGACCACGTGCTGGTGCTAAACGCTGACAATTTTACGCCTACCGATAATACGGCGATTCCCACCGGCGAAATAGCGAGCGTTAAAGGCACGCCGATGGATTTCACAAAGCCGACCGTAATCGGCGAGCGAATCGACGATGATTACGAACAACTCAAATTCGCCGGCGGATACGACCATAACTGGGTCATCAATCGCAAAGGCAAAGGATTGCAATATATGGCTAAAGTCTCGGAACCGGGCACCGGCAGGGCAATCGAAGTATATTCGACCGCTCCGGGCGTGCAATTCTACAGCGGCAATTTCCTCGATGGTACGATTACCGGAAAGGACGGCAAGGTTTATAACAAGCGTTTCGGTCTGTGCCTTGAGCCGCAGAATTATCCCGATACGCCGAATAAGCCGAACTTCCCGCAGTGCACGTTAAAGCCCGGCGAGACTTACAAACACGATATCGTTTACAAATTCACGGTTGAAAAATAATTTGATTTGAGATTCGCATTACAGCCCCCGCTCTTGCTTTCGCAAGAAAGCGCGGGGGCTTTTTTGTTTTGACTTTTAACTTTGAAATTTATTCATCGAACCCGTACTTACCGACCACCCGCACAAACCGCACGTCGCAGATAAACCTCTCCATAATTTTCCCGTCTTTATCTTTTTCGTATGCGTACAATCTTTGAACATTCGGCCCGCCCACCGGCGCAATCATTATTCCACCCGTAGCAAGCTGCCCCGTCAGCGGCTCACCGACCTTCGGCAGCGCAGCGGTCACTATAATCCGTTCGAATGTTCGCTCCGTCGACCAGCCGCAGCTTCCGTCGCCGACACAAAATTCGACGTTATCAACACCAAGCTCTTTCAAAACCGCCTGCGCCGAGTGCGACAATTTTTCGAACCTGTCAATCGTATAAACTCGTTTCGCTAATTTGCTGAGTATCGCCGTCTGATACCCGCTGCCCGTGCCGATTTCCAGCACGTCCATCTCCGGTTTTACCCGCAATTCCTGCGTCATAAGCGCGACAATATAAGGCTGTGATATTGTCTGATGGCAGTTAATCGGCAAAGGCCCGTCCGAATACGCCTGCGGCCAAAGCTCGGCGGGCAAAAACTTCTCCCTCGCGATTTCTCCCATCGCCCGCAGCACCCGCTCATCACGAATCCCGCGAGCTTCGAGGTCATTCAGCATCAGCTTCCGCGACAGCAAAAAATTGTCTCGCTCATCACCGTCGTTCATAAATTCATAATCGCCGCCGACCCTTTGTTTTGCAAATCAATTTTTAAACTGGATTGCTACACGCCAAATGATAGAATGCCTCTTTCGTCGTGCCTGAGTATAACATTATATATGGATTGCTTTATGTGTCCTGTCAGTGATTCTCGCCGTTATCTGGTAAATATAGATTCGCAGTCAATGACCCAGCGGTTCACCGATTGTCTCGTAATAGGTTCCGGCATCGCCGGCCTGCGAGCCGCCATCGAAGCCGCCAATAATCACAAAATCATCCTCGTCTGCAAAGGTCTGCTGACCGACAGCAACACCTGGAACGCACAGGGCGGCATCGCAACGGTCCTGAAAAAAACCGATTCCTTCGAGTCCCACGTCTCCGATACGCTCAACACCGGCTGCGGACTTTGCGATGAAACAATCGTCGATATGGTCGTCCGCCAGGGGCCCCAGCTAATCCGCGAAATGCTCGACTGGGGCGTGAAATTCGATTTGGTCAACGACCGTATCGAAACAACCCGCGAAGGCGGCCACAGCCACAGCAGAATCGCACACGCCCACGGCGACGAAACCGGGAGAATAATCGCCGAAACACTCATAAAAAAAGTAAAAGATAATCCCAACATCCAAATCGAAGAAAATTTCTTCTGTATCGATTTGCTCACCAACGCAAATAACGCCTGCGTCGGCGTAATCGCTCAAAACAAACACGGCCTGCAGATTATATGGGCCGCTAATACCATCCTCGCATCGGGCGGCCTCGGCCGAATCTACCGCGAAACTACCAACCCCGAAGTCGCAACCGGCGACGGACTGGCAATGGCATGGCGGGCAGGCGCGGTACTTTCGGATTTGGAATTCGTCCAGTTTCACCCGACCACGCTCTACATCGCAGGCGCTTCACGCGCGCTGATTACCGAAACGCTCCGCGGCGAAGGCGGCGTACTGCTCGACGTCAAGGGCAGACGCTTTATGAAAGATTACGACCCCGCCGCCGAACTCGCGCCGCGCGACGTCGTCAGCAGGGCAATACTCGCCCAAATGCTCAAGACCAAAGCGACACACGTTTATCTCGACGTCCGCCATTTCGACAAAATCCATTTCGCCAAACGATTCCCGCTGATTAACGAGCTTTGCGAAAGTTTCGATATCGATGTCACCAAAGATCTCATTCCAGTCAGGCCCAGCGCGCATTATATGGTCGGCGGAATCAAAACAGACCCCGATGCGAAAACCAGCCTTGAAAATCTTTACGCCTGCGGCGAAGTCGCATCCACAGGCTTACACGGCGCAAATCGCCTCGGCAGCAACTCCCTGCTCGAAGGACTCGTCTTCGGAAAAATCGCCGGCGCTCAGGTCGGCTGTGTCAAACCGCGGGAAACACTCAACGTAAAACACCCCTATATTAAATATGATGTACCGCACTCCGACAGGACTATGCTTGACACCGCCGACGTGCGTAATTCCCTGCGAGCCTTGATGTGGCGAAACGTCGGAATCACCCGCACGGAAAAACAGCTAACCGACGCCGAGGAAATCATCCATTTCTGGCAGCGGTATGTTATGGATAAAATCTTCGATTCGCCCGCCGGCTGGGAATGCCAGAATATGCTCATCACCGCCCTGCTGATGGCCCAGGCCGCCAAGCAGCGAAAGGAAAGTCGAGGCGTCCACTTCAGAAGGGACTACCCCGAAACCGACGACGAACATTTCCACAATCATATCGAAGTAATTCGCAGGACATAGCTGCCGATATTTGGTATAATGCCCTTTTAGTGGTTCATTGGCAATTACAAGAGTGGGTCGAGCGGTCGCCCCCGCGCCTTGCTGTTGCAAAACAGTAGCGGGGGAGGAAAGTCCGAGCAGGAAAGGGCACGGTGATGGCTAACAGCCACCCCCCGATTTATCGGGGAGGGAAAGTGCCACAGAAAATATACAGCCGATGGTTTCCTTAACGGGATTCACAGGCAATGGTGAAATGGTGCGGCAAGAGCGCACCGCGATGATGGTGACATCATCGGCAGGGTAAACCCCACCGCCTGCAAGACCAAGTATGCCGGCTGGAATCTTCCAAGCGCTTGAGGATTTCAGACTCCTGCCCGAAGTCAGACCGGCGGGTAGGTCGCATGAGCCGCGATGCAAATCTCGGCCAAGATAAATGATCGCAAAAAACAGAACTCGGCTTATAGACCCGCTCTTGTTTTTTTATTGTTCCGCCTACTCGGCGTCTTCCGAATAATCGAAATCATCTTCTTTCTCGAATTTTTCCGTGAACGAGCCGAGCCGAATCTTTATCGTCATCGTCTTATCATCACTGGTCATTCCAATTCTGCCGCGGTCGAAACTCTTATGATTAAATTCCAGTCCCTTTTCCTCGCTCAGTTTCGCCGCCAGTGCGGGTGATTCATCGAGCTTTGTCAGCACCTCATTGAAAGCCTGGTTTATCATCGCGCCAGAAACCTCGAACGCCTTATTATCCGCCTTAACATCCGCGAGGTCGTCATACACGGCTTGTTTGGCGAACTTCAGCATCGCGATTCGCTTTGTGTTCTCATCGGTATAAGGTTTTTCGAGAATGTCCCCTTCCATCACCAGCTCGCTGTCATACCGCAGCCCCGCCCACGGCGACGCGAAAAGCGCCTTCGGCTTTTCATCCGCAATCATCATATACTTGCGTATGGCAAGCAAATCATTCTCATCGAATCTCACCATCGTAAACCACAGCTTATAACCTTTTTTCAATTCGCCCTGCGACGCCAATACTTTTGTGCTCTGGCTCAGCAGCGCGTAATCAGGCATATAAATCAACGGCAGCACGTCCGCCGCGGTGCTTTTGCGCAACTGCGTCAGGTAATACACCTTGGCAATCTCCTTATCCTTCGGAGGCCCCTGCGGCGTCGCGAAATCCTTCAAATCCATCAGCCAGCACCCCGATATCGAGATGCACAGCACCGTGCAAAATAAAAACAGAACTTTGGACCTGTTCACGTTACAGCCCTCTCATAATCAGCGTGTTATAAAAATGCCCCGCACTGTTACAGCACGGGGCCGCGATTTATTTACGTTTGCTTTTTGATTTTGTCTTATTGGGCAGCTCGCCTTGCTTGGCATCAATCCATTTCATCATCCCGCGAAGCTTCCTGCCGACATTTTCGATTTTGTGATTATAGTCTTTGGCGTACAGCTTATTGAATTTCTTAAGCCCGCCCTTATATTCCTTGACCCATTCCCTTGCGAACTTTCCGCTGGTAATTTCGCCGAGAATCTTTTTCATCTCAGCCTTCGTCTTGCCCGTAACAATCCTCGGCCCGCGCGTCAAATCACCGTACTCCGCCGTATTACTTATTGAATATCTCATGTACGACATTCCCCCCTGGTACATCAAATCGACAATCAGCTTGACCTCGTGCATACATTCGAAGTACGCGACCTCCGGCTGATAACCCGCGCTGACCAGCGTCTCGAAACCGGCCTTAATCAGACTCGTCAGACCGCCGCACAATACCACCTGCTCGCCGAACAAATCCGTCTCGGTCTCTTCCTTGAACGTCGTCTGCAAAACGCCCGCCCGCGCGCCGCCGATGCCGTTGCCCCAGGCAAGCGCGATTTTCCTCGCGTTGCCCGTCGCGTCTTTTTTCACCGCGACAAGGCACGGCACTCCGCCGCCCTTTTCATATTCGCTGCGAACCAGATGTCCCGGCCCCTTCGGAGCAATCATAACAATATTCACACCGGCCGGCGGCTTGATATATCCGAAATGAACGTTAAATCCGTGACAAAAACCAAGCGTCTGCCCCTTGACCAAATTCGGCTTAATCTGCGTTTCGTATATCTTCGCCTGCGCCTCATCCGGCAGCGTAATGATAATCAGAGCCGCGTCCTTCATCGCCGTCTTGATATCGCCCGGCTTAAAACCGTGCTTCTGCGCCAGCTTGTAATTGGCAGTGCCCTTTAACTCTGCTATCGCCACCTTGACGCCGCTGTCCCGCAAATTCTGTGCGTGTGCGTGTCCCTGGCTGCCGTAACCGATAACCGCAACCTTCTTGCCCGTAAGGGGTTTCAGGGGTGCGTCTTTTTGATAATAGATTTTCGCCGCCATTGTGAAATTTCCTTTCAAAACACCACCTACTGTTAGGTTAATTGGTTAACTGGTTAATTAGTTAATTTATATATCTTTGCTGAACGCAGATAATTTACTATTTAACCAATTAACTACTCACGGATTAACCAGACGATGATTATACCCCAATACCCCCTTCAGGCAAGATTTTTATAGCGCAAGGCCTTGCTGCGTTTTTTTCAAAAAAATTCAGATTTTGTTTGACAAAAGTTTGATAATCACTTAAAATACCATTAAGTTGTAAAAATAGTTAAAATACCAAATCGCAACAGCATCTAAATGCAGTTCACCGCGGCTTTTACATTTATTCCGCGGCTACAATCCTAAATATTTAGCCCCTCGGCCTGCCGAGGGGGCAAACGTCAATCACCCGTACAATTTAATGCACCTTTTAAAACTCACCATTTTGGTTCCGGTCCCCCGCCTGCTCTACTCAGTCGCGGTTCGGGTAATTCTCAAATACCGCCTGCTGCGATACGGCTATAGCTATAGGCTTATCAGGCTTTGGCCGAATGGATTTGCAAAGGTTGACGCCGAGGATTTTGGAGCACTTAGCAAATACGACTGGTATCTTGTGAGTTATAGCCATACTGATTACGCTGTCCGTCTTGAAAACGGGTTTTCGATAATTCATATGCACCGGCAAGTTATGAAACCACCCGACGGGATGGTGGTGCATCACTTAAACCATAACGGCAAGGATAATCGCAGGGCGAATCTGAGGATAATTACGTACCGCCAGAATGTGTTAAGTGCAAGGCCGCAAAGAAAAGGCTGCACCTCAAAGTATAAAGGGGTTTACTGGAATAAGGACAAGCGTAAATGGGAGGCCGGGTTATCAATTTACCGCAAAAGAAAACTTATTGGGAGATTTGATAATGAGGAAGATGCGGCGAGAGCATACGATGAAGCCGCGAAGAAATACCATGGCGAATACGCCTATCTCAACTTTCCAAACAAGTAGCTACAGAGCACACAGAGTTTTTAATCGCGAATAGCTACGAAAGGCATAAAAAGGATTAGGATAGCGGGATTTACCTGATAAGGCTTTGATGCGGCTGTTTTGGGCTACTCCCCGGGATACTCGCGGCGTAAGTCCTGATTTAATAATTATTTGTTTTCCAACAGCTATTGTGTTATAAATAGATAAAGATGGAAATCGGATTAAGTCTTTTCTTTTAAAAAAGTTATGCACCAAAAAGCAAATTAATTAAAAAATGGTTTGCAAACCTGTCAGTAGTAGTTCTTTTATGTGGGTGGTGGATAAAATGTTTAGACTTGAACCGTAGAAAGCCGAAGTAAGTACTAAATGTAGGGCAACTGAACGGCTATGAATCGTGCATGGTAGAAAAAGGGAGGCATGAGATGGACACGGCGGCAATGGTTGGATTAATGGGGCTAACTTTTTTCTGCAACAAATGCGTTGAGGTGTTCTACAAGTTCAGTAAGGATGGGATTGTTTCAGAGGAATTGAAAGAAACTTGTAAGCGGGCAATATCAGCATTTAAGTCACTAAAGTGGCCGAGAGAACACGATATACCACTCGATGAGAAAGTAGCTCTGTTTAATACTAATGAAGAAATAGAATCGTTTGAGCGGACGTTAACATCTTTACCGGATGAGGCAGAAGAAGCTTTAGATCGCCTGATAGGAAACCTTGATTCTATAATTCAAGATACCCCTCTTGAGAAGAAGAAACAAGTAGCGGAAAATTTACAAAAGTTTTTTGACACTTTAGGTGATCACAGTTTTTATGCTACGAAAGATTGCTTAAGAGAATCGCCGACTATGATGGGAGTATAGGAGGGAGGTAATTGCTTGATTTAGGTGCTCAAGTCAAAAATGAGGGGATTCGTCTTCTAAGATTATGCAAGGACCTAAGCGAATTCGTATTTTCCGGCCAAGCCAGAAAAACTTATCTTTGCGAAACAGAAGGTTTCTTAGAACATATCAAGACATCACTAAAAGCCATCGATAAGTTTGTTAGAGAAACTATTAGCAAGGAAATGGCTCCCCCATTAACCAAGGTGAAGTTAAAAGAGTTTGACTTAATTAGAGAAGGGCTTTCCTGGCTATATATTTTTGTCAAAGAAGCTATTGACGCAGATACATTATCGATACCATATTCTTTAACTATCTTTCTAAATCATGCAGCGACAGAATTACAAAACCCAAAAAAAGTTTCGCTCGTAGTTCTTGGTAGCTCTGATCTTATGTACTACAAATACAACTTAGGGAATTTAAAAAAATTAACCAATAACCTTGCATCTATAATAGATGGATATCAAGTGTTACCTGAAGAAATTGGGATTTTGAAGTTTCCCTATTGTGCTGCGCAAGAAGTCCTGGTTAATTGCATTTTGTTCCACGAAATGGGGCACTACATTTATGAAAAAACCGAACTACAGGATGTTTTCTATAATAAAATCAAGAATAATTTGATTATGTTCATAAGGAGTGAGGTGGGTGATGAAGGGATAAAAAACCTGCCACCTTGGAAGTTGTTACTTAATTATGTTACCAACCTTTTGCTGCGGTGGATAGATGAAATATTTGCAGACATTTTTGCGGTAAGGGTGTTAGGCCCCGCTTTCCAGATCGGAAGAGCGTCG
>JBBABK010000082.1:0-7926 GCA_041657685.1 Phycisphaerae bacterium
AAAAAAACAAACCCCGCCTCCTCCAGCCACGCTGCGAATTTATCCCTGTCGAACCCCTTATGTGCAACTTCATAGTCGTGAAATCCCTGCTCCGTGTCGAGGTCGCTTATCGCAACCCGCCCGCCGTCGCGCAGCATCTGATGAAACTTTCCCAGCAATACTTTTATATTATCGATATGATGAAATACCATACTGCTGAAAATCAAATCGAACTTCTCGCCGAATGGTTTTTCTTTCGTCAGGTCCGCCCGTTTGGTTTTAATGTTCCGAATATTATTTTTCTGTAATTTTACGTCGAGCGTTCTCAGCATCTGCTCCGAGGTATCGACGGCCGTAATGGATTTTACCGAATTCGCCAGCATCGCCGAGACCAACCCCGTCCCGCATCCGAATTCCATCGCCTCGGTTTTCTCATTAATCGGCAAAGTTTCCCGAATTTTTTCCGCAACCGCTCTGGCCATATCAGCCCGCCGCGGCTCATCATCCCACGTTGCCGCCTTCTCATCGAAATATTCTTTACTTCCGCTCATTGCCGCCCCAACTAATTAATCACTCACCAATTAACTAATTAACAACAGTGTTAATCCGTGTCTAAGCATGCGCCAGCCCGTACATACTGTCCGCTTCCTTCTGTTTGGCCAGCACCTCCGCAGATATCCGCCGGTAAACCGCGCGAACATCCAGAATCCCGACGTACTTGTCACCGTCCGCCGTCGCTGTTACCGGCAGATATTCCATATCCAGTGTCTTCGCACGCTCTATCGCATCTTCCAGCGGCATCTCCGGCTTGAGCGACTCGACCACAGGTTCTGCGATATCCAAAGCAATCAGCCAGCCGTTCAGTTCCTGCGTCGCGAACGTATTGCGAATCCCGTGCATTGTCACCAGTCCGCAGAGTTTATTGTCCTCGCCCACCACCGGATAGCACGGATTATCCGTATCTGCCACGATACTAATAACTTCGCTCAACTGCATACCCGCATCAATCACCGGCACCTTCGTATCCATCACGTCACCGAGTCGATACCGCCTTATCAAATCCTCCTCAGTGACATTCAGTCCAAGCTCGCCCGCCCGGCCGGCTCCGAACTTCACGCCAAAAGGACCAATAATCTGAAGTATAAACGCCCCGATAATCACCACCAGCAGCATCAGCGAAGCCGTCTGCTCATCGAATTTCTGACTGGCCATAATCAAAAGACCCACCGCGATTCCACCCTGCGGATACAGACAGAATCCCAGGTACTTTCTGATGCTGTTAACCGCGTTCGACTTCAGCGCGCCGAGATACGCCCCCGACGTCTTGCCCGCGATACTGCCGAGCACATAAGCCCCAACCAGCAGCCAGGTCAGCATGTTGCCCAGTTCGAATTTCAGCATCGCGCCGACAAAAACAAAAAACAAAATATAAATCGGAACCGAGAACCGCCAAATCAAATTAAAGCACGACGAAGTCCTCCTGCCTCCTACGTTCACGATTATCACTCCCAGCGTCATCGTTGCCAAAATTACATCGAGGTCGAATTTCACCGCCGTGCCGATTACCAGCAATATCGCACCGACCGTAAACGCCAGCACCTTCTCCTGGTCGTGAATTTTCCTTAGAATCACAACAAGAATAAATCCCGCCGCTCCGCCCAGCAGAATCGCAACCGGAACATGATAGAAAAATCCCGCTATCGATAACGCCAGCCCTTTTTCCTCGTGCCCCGCGACAACGCCCGCAACACTTACTCCGATTGCGTACAGCAGCAGCGCAAGCGCATCATCGAGCGCGACAATCGCAGTCAGCATCGTCGTTAAAGGCCCGCGAGCCTTATATTCCCACAGCACGTTGATCGTCGAAGCCGGGTCAGTGGCCGAGCATATCGCCGCAAATACAATGCTTACCGCAAGCGCGACGTGCCAATCCGCGAAAAACATCATTACGCCAAAGCTCAACACTCCGACAAACACGAACGCGGTCACGCCTTCGTACAGCAAAATCATCCATACCTGTCTGCCGAATTTCTGGAACACCTCGCGCTTCAGCTCACTGCCGACCATAAACCCGATGACGCCCAGCGCCAGCACGTTAAAACCCTCCATCGCCTTGATGGCTTCGTATGGAATGATATGCAGCATCGGCCCGACAATCACGCCGACCAGCACGTAACCGATTATCTGCGGAATCCGAAACCGCTGTATCAGCCTGGCCGCGACAGTCCCGCAGAAGACAGCGATGCCGACCATCAAAATTATATTAAGTTCTTCAGTCTTCAACCAACCCTCAGCTCAATATCTGGCAAACAACCGTTCTGTTCCTCGCCCTCGTATCGAAATCAATAAGTATTATCTGCTGCCATGTCCCCAGCGTCAACTCTCCGCCGACAATCGGCACCGTAATGCTCGGCCCGACCAGCGAAGCGCGAACGTGCGAATGACCATTATCATCGTGCCACGTCTTTTCGTGTTCGTATTCTGCGTTGGCCGGTGCGATTTTTTCGAACACCGCTTCCAAATCATAATTAACCAGCCCCGGCTCATATTCCGTCGTCGTAATTGCCGCAGTGGAGCCGACCACAAACACCGTCACCACGCCGTCCTTAACGCCGGATTCATTGACCGCCGCCGCGACCGAATCGGTTATATTAATAACCTCGTTATTGCCCTTGCTGCTTACCTGCAATTTTTTGTTGTACGTCATCTTTCTATATTTCAATCGAACTGCAGCCGGGAAGCAAGTATCGTGCCGCCTGCAAAATCATATTCGTAAAAATCCTTCTCGTTCGATGTAACGAAAACCGTCCCGTTAGCATTCTTCGTGTTTTCGTCAAGCCAGCCGCGAACATACATATCGCCCGCGCGGAATTTCACATACTGCTCGCCGGTTTCCATCAAATTAAATTCGCCCTTGCATAAAAAGTAATGCTTGGCCGGGTCTTCATTGCCGTCGATATCAGCAGTATGGTCGCGATAAAACCTGCCCGAAAATGCACTGCCGCCCTGAACATCGACAAGCTTGCCGGCCGCGTTTCTATAACTGCCGCTCCAGCCGCCCCTGGCGCCGCCGGGGCCGAATATAATCAAAATCCGTCCGCGCCCGTCTTTTTCCTCGCTGTATCTGAGATTGCCCTTGAACGCCAAAGATTCACCAATAGTCCACCCAATTTCGTTCGGGTCGATTACAATCTCACCCGCCTCCACTTCCAGCGCCTGCCGCGCTTTCCATTCGTCCCACGGCAATATCCCGACCGTGTTCGGGTCGGCCGGCCTGCGCTTGAGTACCCCTGCTTTTTGCAGCGCGAATACCGTGACGCCGAGGACGATAATTATCAACAGGATAATCATCGCCGCGCCGGTGTTTCGGTACGGCATCTTTGTTTTTTTAGAGCTTGCCATAATATTTCCTCCGAAAAACAAGGTTAATCGATGCAATAATATAGATTGCATAAGCCGCACTATAAACATAATTTTTCGATTAGCCTAAATATTTAGCCCCCGGTTTTACCGGGGTTTTTTGTTTTTAATTTAGCCCCGCCATAATCCCGACGTCGTTTCGGGTTTGGCGGGGTTATTTTCGTTTAGCAGTCGCCGGTTTACCCGCCGTAGGCGGGCACGGCGACTAATTTCCCCGCGTTTGTTAATCCCCGCAACTTGGTTTGCCACAAACCAGCGGGGACTATCGACCATCCCCTAACCACTATCTGCTATTCACGAACGACTTTTTCTATCCCCTGTCCCCTGTACGCTATCTTTTTGCCCTTATACCCTATACCCTGTTTTTATCGCCTTGTCACCCGCTTTACTCAACTTAAAGTATATGAGATAATAGTTTCCAATCGTTTCTTTTGGGATGAGAATCATTGTAATCTGGTGAATCACAGTATTTAAATACGCCGTCAGCAAATAAAACAATGCCTCCGCAATAATTTCCTCCAAGCTCTTGTAACTTGGCCCCAAGAGCACCGCCTCGACCTTGTGTATTTAATGTTTCTCCAAACTTAGTATCAAATATTCCAATTTTGCCGTTTATTAAGCGGAGAATCCAATCAGGATAAAATAGACTTTCACGTTCTTCTGCAGTATTAAAGTACTTTAACGCAAAGTAGTTTTTTCCGGCGTCCCCGTTTTTGAACCACCATTTAACTTTACCTGATTCATCAATATAATTCAGAAACCGAATTTCATTTCCTCGCCCCCTGTATTCTTTTCGTAAATAACAATCCTCAAGGACACAATTTGATTGTTCTACTATTTCATAATCATCTGTAAACGAATGTACCTCTCTAATTTTAAAAATTGGAGCATCTATCTTTTCTGCTTTTTTCTTTCTTTCGTTTAAAACTTTGTTAAGGACTGGGCGATAATCTTTCAATGCTTTTGTTATTGCTGGCCTAAACACACTTCTTGCGTCTTTCATAATATCTTTTATGAAAATTTTATAAAAATGAAGACTGTCAATTTTCAAAGACTTTCTCGACCACACTCTTAAAGCACTTTTCAAAGGGCTCCATGAACGAGCAATATTGGTAATTCTTGCATCTTCATCAGTTTGTTCTGTCAAAACATGGTAGCAGTAATAATTAAACAACTTTTCAATGTCGTTTACTGAAAGCTCTAAATCGTATTCTCCCCCCTTCATTCTAAATTCAAATCCCATCTGGTCTATATCTTCAAATTCAGCATCAACAACTAATCTGTCTGTTAGCCTCGGATTTGTTTCTAACCCTTTCTTTTCGAGTTTTTCAAAAAGTTTCTGTAAAATATCATCTTTAGTTAATTCAAAGTAGTCCTCCATTGATTTTATAAAACTTATTTGGAAATGAGATGAACTTGCCAAATCGCCGTAGTCAACCCTGGAAATAAAGGCGGATTGCAATTCAAAACCATCAGCATCTTTGCGATATTCTTCTTTAATCTTGACAAAATGGGTTTCC
This sequence comes from Phycisphaerae bacterium, assembly GCA_041657685.1. Taxonomy (GTDB): domain Bacteria; phylum Planctomycetota; class Phycisphaerae; order Sedimentisphaerales; family Anaerobacaceae; genus JBBABK01. The sequence continues at coordinate 4,920 of JBBABK010000082.1, forward strand.
GGTTTATTCCCGAAAATTGTTTCAATTTCTCTGATTTCATCTCGATGGTAATTTGTGTAAAGAAAACCGGTTCTTAAATCAGGGGTGTTTTTATAATCTTCCTTATTGTGAGGTTCCGCCATTCGCAAAATACGTCCAACCGTTTGGACATAAAACGTTGAACTTGTTATTTCGCGAAACATAACTAAAACATGTGCTCTAGGGCAATCCCAACCCGTGCCAGCAGCTTGTTTGAAGAGCAGAAAGTCTACTTCATCATCGTTATCTGAAATAAATTCAAGATTCTTTTTATTTTTGTCAAACCACAGCGCAACTCGAGCTTCTACATCAACTCCATGATTTCCCAAAAAATCAAGAACAATGTCCTCTTTCTTTTTTTGACCTATTTCAATCAATTTCTGATCATCATTTGGTAACTGGATTAACATCAACGGGTTTATTTTTTTTCCAAGAGCTTCAAACTGTTGCCGCAATTCTTCTCTTTTAGACATGCCTAATTTTAAAAGAATTTCATCAAGATCGCCCTGTTTATAACGTTTTAAATCTTCCTCTGTCTGAACAGCAATTTTTTCTTTGATTAAACCTTGTTTAATAACTTCTTCGCGTTTGACGTATACAACCCCTTCCCTGCATTCTTCAACAGCTTCCGCAGTTGGTTCGTGGTCTGGAGTGGCAGATACATCAACTATTATTCTCGGTTTAATTGCATCAATAATATTTTGAGCAAGTTCAGTGGTCTTATGCGTGTGGGATTCATCAACTACAAGGATAAACTCCCTGTTCTCCTTGTGAGTATTTTCAATAAGGTCCTCAAAATAAAACCCGCTTTCTTTCTGTTCATCTTCACTTTCTGGCCTCCGCAATACTCTATTTTCCGCGGAACGAGACACAAGTTTTTGCCAGTTTATAAATAAAATATCGTTCTTATAAAGTTTGCCCCTGTTAAAATCTTCTACCGTTAGCAATTCGTTTTTTAGAGTATTTTCAAAATAAACCTCGAACTTCCTTTTGCTCTGCATCGCAAGGTCGTCACTGAAGGTTATCCAGATATATGCCTTGTCTTCGTCCCAATCTGGTTGATTATTTAGTTCATTGATAAAACTGGCCATCATGAACGTTTTTCCACTGCCGGTAGGAGATTTAAAAACTAACGGCAAACTTTTATTCCCTGTTCTCCACAGCTTTTTAAAACTAATTACAAGTTTATCAACAGCTTCACGCTGAAATCCTAAAGGATTAAGCACACTCATTTAATTATCCTAAATTGTAGATGCTCTTGTAAATCTCCAGAATTGGCAAAGGTATGCTTTTAACTTTAACACCTTCTATATGGTCGAACTCTTCTATAAACTCATCATCACCCCAACTGAAAACATAAACTGTCACCGGCCATTCAAGTTTTTCAACCATTGTCACAAACTTATTGAATTTATCAAGTTCCTCTCGAAAATAGACTGCGGTATATCTTTCCTCATTTTCATATACCTGCCAGAAATCATTCTCCTCAACCTTATAAAGCGTATTCTCCGCAATAGATAATAAATCCCCGGCTTGATGAGCAAGTTCTATTTTATCCTCATCAGTTGCATTCAATATATTGTTTTTACCAATAAAATCTGTTTTATAATATTTAAGACTTCCCCCTAAACCTTTTTTTTTGTCTTTTATTTTTTTTGTTCCAATAACTCTTATATATCCCTCGTCAAATTTATTTTCGAAATCATCAAAATTATCCTTTTGTGCCTCTTTTTCAGAATCAATTTCGGAAAATATATTTTCTGTTTCTTTCAAGACTGTCATGGTAATCTTCTTCTCATATATAACCTCGCGTTCTTTTCCGCTGAATTTATATCCATTGATTACTCGAGTAAGTCTCGGGCATGTTACTTCATCGCAAATTTTGTTTTCGTTGTTAGTACAAAGGATACATTGACGGTTTCCGTTGTCTTTCTCATTCATTTGCATTACTGCCTGTGCTGTTGTTCCAGATCCTGCAAAAAAATCGAGTATTACAGCGTTACGCTTTGTTGTCATTATTCTTAAACATTGTTCTACAGCATATGGTGATTTTGGATACTGGAAAACCTCCCGTTTTCCTAATATTCGATCGAGAATTTGCGTCCCATGTTCACTTGCAGAAAAACTATTATCGAGCCATATACTTTGAGGTGGCTCTCCGTCTAATCCGCCTCTAAACTTAAAATATATCTGATCGCCGTTAACAGTCTTTTTATACCAAAGCTCTCCGCTTTTATACATGTCATCAATAACTTCTCGTCCCCTTCGCCAAATGCGTTTTTCTCCTCTTGAGTCTATTGGTAATATTTTAATTGTTAATTTTTTTTGGCTGCTGATGATACCAGTTTTAGGATCATAATATATTGGGTAATACCTTCCTGATAGCTCTCCATCTGATTTCGTTGCCAAACTATCTACACCCTGTTTTCTCAAATTCACCGGCAAATACCATTCACCATTTTCGTCTTTTTTGTAATTGTGGGTCTTTCCTTTAGGATCTATAGAAAGTTTTTTTATGTACGATTCTGAGCTTGCGCCAAAAAAAACAGCGTACTCATGAATTAAAGAAACCTTTCTCTCTGTTTTTCTTCCTTTAGGATTATTTCTTATTACTACAGTTCCGAGATGATTTTTTTCCCCAAAAACCTCTTCCATTAACAATAATAATGCAGGAAGCTCATAATCATCTATAGTCACGCATATAATACCGTCTTTGGCTAAGAGCATTTTTGACAATCTTAATCTGCGAACCATTAGGTTGGTCCACTTACTATGCCTCCATGGGTCATTCTCATCAACATATTTATTATTATACTTCCAGTCTTTTGCACCGGTGTTATACGGCGGGTCGATATAAATGGCATCAATTTTGCCTTTGTGAGTGTAATTCAGACATGTAAGGGTGTGATAATTATCACCTTCTATTAGGATATGAGTCGGTTTGCCATCTTCATTAACTACTGCTTTTTTCGCAATCTCTCGTAGTATC
>JBBABK010000083.1:0-7862 GCA_041657685.1 Phycisphaerae bacterium
CCGCCCGGCACGAACAAAAATCCGAGCCGGCTCGTTATTGCGCCTCCCGACGAGCACCCGACCCCGGCCGTCGGCGATTATTAAATCGATAGACACCAGCGGCACAAGGCGAATTGCCTCGGCCAGCTCATCGCGACTCAGTTTAAATGGTTTGCTGTTGTTCATAAAACAGCTAATTTATCAAAATCAATTCCGTTCGTACACGCTTATTTGCGCGTTCTTGACAATACCGGCGGTTTAGCGTACCCTTTATTTTTCTGTCATAATTCTGTTTTTTCGAGGTTTTGCAATGGTCGTAACACGATTCGCGCCGTCGCCGACGGGCTATCTGCATATCGGCGGGGCAAGAACGGCTTTGTGCTGCTGGCTGCTCGCGCGGCATACGGGCGGGACATTTATACTGCGCATCGAAGATACCGACCAAAAAAGAAATACTCCTACCGCTACGCAGCAGGTGCTCGACGATTTGCGATGGCTCGGGATTGATTGGGACGAAGGACCGGGACTCGACGGGCCGAGCGGGCCGTATTTCCAGTCGCAGCGGCTCGATATTTACCGGCAATATGTGCAAAAGCTGCTCGATGCGGGACTGGCATATTATTGTTTCGATACGCCCGAAGAACTCGACGCGATGCGCAAAAAAGCGCAGGACAAAAAAGAAAACTTCACATACCCCAGGCCTGAAAAATTCCCCGACGAAGGTGATGTGCAAAAGGCCCGCGCACAAGGCAAAGATGTGATGGTGCGGTTCTGTATGCCGGACGAGGAAATCATCGTCGATGACATCGTTCGCGGGCAGGTGAAATTCTCCGGCCGAGAATTTGGTGATTTTGTTATTTGTAAATCTGATGGATTCCCGACGTATAATTTTGCCTGCGTTGTCGATGACGAATTGATGAATGTCACGCACGTCATTCGCGGACAGGAGCACCTGATGAACACGCCGGGCCAGCAGGCCCTGCAGGATGCGCTCGGTTTCAAAAGACCAACTTACGCCCATATGTCTGTGACAATTAGCGAAGGCGGCGGCAAATTATCCAAACGCGAACGCGGCAAGGCGTTAATAAAAGCGATTAAAGAACAGCAGGGCGATATTGAAAAAATCGCTGCCGCCGGTGACATATCCATTGAGCAGTTGAATGATTTCATCGCGGGCAAGGCGCAAATCGACCAGGATAAAATTTCCGCGATGGCCGAATTCATCGGGCTGCATCTGCCGGAAATTAACGTCGTCGATTTTTTCAACAGCGGATATATCCCCGAAGGCCTCGTTAATTTTATCGCGCTGCTGGGATGGTCGCCGGGCGATAAAAGAGAAATTATGACCAGGGCGGAATTGGTCGAGGCATTCGATTTATCTCGCCTGAGCAAGACCAATAGCCTGTTCGACCGGGGCAAATTACTTTCGTTCAATACCGAGCATATAAAAATGCTTGATGCCGATACGCTGCTGGGGCATTTTAAAAAATATCTCGCTTCCGTTGATTCGCCGGTAGCAAAAGCGGACGATGCGAAATTGAAACGCATACTCGCGATAAATGCCGGCGCGAAAACTTTGGAAATGATTGAGCAGAAAAGCAGATTTTTATTTTTGACCAACGAGGAAATACAATACGACGAATCAGCCGTTAATAAAGTGCTGCTGAAAAACGACAGCCTTGCGTTCCTGAAAATCGTACGCGATAAATTAGCTGCGATTGGTGAATTGAGTGAATCAGCGGTGGAAGATATGCTTCGCGGACTGGCTGAGGAAAAACAGGTCGGCCTTGGCAAGGTCGCTCAGCCGCTGCGGGTCGCCATTTGCGGCAATACCGTCAGCCCGCCGATTTTTGATTCGATACAACTGCTCGGCAGAGAAAACGCGCTAATTAGAATTGATAAGACAATTACCAAATTTGGAAATTAGTTAGTCTATCTGGATATCAGAAAACCAGGTTGTGGGAATCAGGACAATCAGGAATCAGGAAACGGCTCGGCTTAAATCCTAATATCCTGTTTTCTGCTCACCTGCACCCTGATAAGCTGATATTCTGATAAACCCAAAATTTAAAATTGAGGAATATTATGTCGTTACTCGTAACTGGTTCGATTGGAATTGATACCGTAAATACTCCGTTCGGAGGCTGCCAGGACTGCCTCGGAGGTTCGGCTGTGTATTTCAGTATGGCGGCGAGTTTTTTCGGGCCGGTACGATTCGTCGGCGTAGTCGGCGATGACTGCCAGTTCGATTTGAAAAAGGTTTTCGCCGGCAGGGAAGTTGATTTGGCCGGCCTGGAAATTCGCAAGGGCAGCAAGACCTTCCACTGGACGGGGACATATCACAGCGATATGAACGAAAGAACGACCGACAGCGTCGAACTGAACGTGCTTGCCGAACAGCCGCCGAAAGTGCCCGCTGTGTATCGCGACAGCAAATACGTATTCCTCGCCAATACCGCGCCGGCTTTACAGGCCGAATTGCTCGGACAGATTGATAAGCCGAAGTTCGTTGCGGCCGATACGATGAATATGTGGATAACGAATCACACCAAAGATTTGAGCGAGCTTCTTAAAAGAATCGACTGCCTTGTGCTCAATGACGAAGAGGCGAGACTGCTTTCCGGCAGGCTCAATTTAATTGACGCCGCCGCGAGCGTACTTGATATGGGGCCGAAGGTTGTAATCGTAAAAAAAGGCGAGGCCGGCTCGTTTATGGCGACGGCCGACGGCGACCGCTTCATACTGCCCGGCTACCCCGCTACGCAGGTGCTCGACCCGACCGGCGCGGGTGATACTTTCGCCGGCGGCATGATGGGATACATCGCCAGGGCCGGCAAAATCGATAACAACACATTACGAAAGGCCATCGCTTACGGAACGGTAGTTGCCTCGTTCACGATTGCCGAGTTTTCCCTCGACGGCCTGACATCGCTAAAATTGTCGGACATCGAAAACCGTTTGGAAACATTGCGAAACAGTGTAATTTTTTAATTTCACCGCAGAGCACGCAGAGACCGCGGAGAGAAAATAAATTATATAGCCACAGAGAACACAGAGCTCACAGAGAATAAAAAAACAACTTCGTGGCGATAATATTAAATAGTTAATGTGATATTTCACAGTTGCTACTGTTTAGGCTTTTTTGAAAAGCCCAATCTTTCTCATATACTCGATTAGATCTGGTCGCATAGAGACACGTCCTGAATAAATCTTTAGACCTATTGCTTTAACTATTAAATTTACAGTTTTTTGGAATATTGCTACGGTGTCAGATTCGATTTTTTCATACGATGAGCTATAGAGATGAAGGTATTTATTTCTTATATTTTTTATTTCATTGAATAGGTTTTTGACTTCTTCGTCAATTTGGTCTATAGCACGCAACACTGCAACTCTGCGAGCTTGACCTAATTTTTCATATTTGCTGCCCAAAAGCATTTTTTCTTTCTCCGCAGAAAAATCTTGGCCATTTAGTGATACATTTGCAATGTCATAAAGAAGTATTGCTAACATTTCAGCTACGAAACCACAAAGAGCAATTGTTCCAAGATAGTTACCTAGCATGTACCCTGCCTTGGCATGACGAAGGGGCCATATAAGACGTTCAAGGAATTTTTTTTCATTTGGGACAAGGGAGAGGGAAAGTGAATTTTTAGAAATTTTTTTTCCTCGGTTTATAACACTGGTTATGTCATGCTCTAAACTTGGTGTACAAAGAATTTCGAGTATATTATCAAGGTTTGGCTCAACACTACTAGGTCCCCAAGGTTCGTCAACTATATCAAATAATAATGGATTCAACCAACCATTCATTAGAATATCTTCTGTTTGCATATTCAATTTTCCTCAAAATTGCATTTTAACGACTTTTGATGAAAAAATTTAAGTTAATTTATTCTATTCTAATATGATACTACGTACAAAAAAGCTTTATAAAAATCTGTGTCTGGAAACTGCATATCAAAAAAGCCGTGAAAAATATCGAAATCGCGGTTAGAATGCACATCGTGAAGAATAACCCCGCAATAAATTGCGGGGCTAAATTTAAAAAAATCTTTGCGTTTTTTGCGTCCGCTGCCGCGTCTTGCGACGCGAGTCGCAGCGGCAGGTCTCCGCGGTGAAAATTGGTGCGATTATGCGGGTATTTATAGCGGTTGATATTGACGACGAAGTGCGGCGGGCAATCGGCTCATTGATTAGGAAGCTGCAGAAGGACGTACATACCAGCGGACAGGGAGTCAAATGGGTTCGGCCCGATGCGATGCACCTGACGCTGAAATTTCTCGGCGAAGTGGATGATAACTCGTTAACGGATGTTTGCAAGGCCGTCGAATCGAGCACGGCCGGGCACAGCAGTTTCGATTTGGATATCGAGACGTTAGGCTGCTTCGGCGGCAAAAGCGCGAGGGTCGTTTGGGTCGGAACGGGCGATGGTGCCGAGCAGTTAAATGAGCTGGCTGAGAAAATTGATGAAAAAATGGACGAAATCGGCTATCCGAAGGAAACAAGACAGTTCACAGGACACCTTACACTGTGTAGAATAAAGAACGCCCGCGATGGCTATGAGCTGGCTGGTGCGGTGGATGGTTTCGGGCCTTTCAATGCGGGCACTGTAAATATCGACGCTGTAACGGTTTACCAGAGCGAACTGACCAGGTCCGGGCCGAGTTACACGGCCCTGGCAAGTTATAAACTTGTGCAATTATAGGAAAGTGAGAGGTGATTATGGCTAAGACAAAGACAACCAAAACGTCCAAGGGTGTGGTCGAGCCGTTGAGGCCGCGGGGAGACAGGGATGCTGCGATTGAGCGGGTGGTCGCGCAGATTGAAAAGCAGTACGGCCAAGGCTCGATTATGCAGATGAACGAAAATCTATACGCCAAAGTCGAGGGCATTGCCACCGGCGCATTGTCGCTGGATATCGCGCTTGGCGGACGGGGCATTCCGCGCGGCAGAGTAACGGAATTATACGGCCCGGAATCGTCCGGCAAGACTACACTCGCACTGCACATCATCGCCAACGCGCAGAGAGCGGGCGGCGTCGCAGCGTTCATCGACGCTGAGCACGCGCTCGATACCACCTGGGCTAAGAGGCTCGGCGTTGACGTGTCTTCGCTGCTGGTCAGCCAGCCAGATAGCGGCGAGCAGGCGCTCGATATAGCCGAACTGCTGATTCGCTCCAATTCGGTCGATGTGATTGTTATCGATTCGGTCGCGGCGCTGACGCCAAAAGCGGAACTCGAAGGCGAGATGGGCGATACGCACGTCGGCCTGCAGGCCAGACTGATGAGCCAGGCGATGCGAAAACTCACCGGCGTAATCAATAAAAGCAAAACCGCTCTGATTTTTATCAATCAGATTCGTATGAAAATCGGTGTGATGTTCGGCAATCCCGAAACAACCAGCGGCGGCAGGGCGTTGAAATTTTACAGTTCGGTCAGGCTCGACATCCGCAGGCTCGCGACGATAAAAGACGCTAACGGCGCGACCGGCAGCAGGGTACGGGCGAGAGTCGTTAAAAATAAAATTGCTCCGCCGTTCCGTGACGCGGAATTCGATATAATGTTCGACAGCGGCATCAGTTTTGAAGGCGATTTGCTCGATTTGGGTGCGACGTGCGACGTGGTCGAAAAGAGCGGTGCGTGGCTCAATTACGGTGACATCCGTTTAGGCCAGGGCAGAGAAAACGCCAAGAAATACCTAATCGATAACCCGGAACTGCGCGATGAAATAAAACAAAAAATCCTCGTCGCCAAGGGCCTGGTCGTCGAACAGGAGTAAGGTTGTATTCGGAGAAATTTGTGCACTCGTCCAATCAGATACGAAGCGAATTTATAAAATTCTTCGAGCAGCGCGGCCACAAGTTCGTGCCAAGCTCGCCCGTCGTTCCAATCGGCGATAACACATTGCTTTTCACCAACGCGGGAATGAATCAGTTCAAGGATATCTTCCTCGGCCTGACCAATCCGGGATATAACCGCGCCGCCAACAGCCAGAAGTGCATACGGGCCGGCGGCAAGCACAACGACCTCGAAGAAGTCGGCGTCGATACGTATCATCACACGTTTTTCGAGATGTTAGGCAACTGGTCGTTCGGCGATTATTTCAAGGCTGAGGCTATCGAGTGGGCGTGGGAATTACTGACCGGCGTATGGAAGATGGACCCCAGCCGACTGCACGCAACGTATTTCGAGGGTGACAAACATCACGGCGTCGGGCCTGATGAGGAAGCAAAAAAACTATGGACGAAATTTCTGCCGGCTGAAAGAATTCATCCCGGAAATCTCAAGGATAATTTCTGGGAGATGGGTGAAACGGGTCCCTGCGGGCCTTGCAGCGAAATCCATTACGACGATACGCCTGACAAATCCGGCGGAGCATTAGTCAATAAAGATAATCCCAACGTGATTGAAATATGGAATCTGGTTTTCATCCAGTTCAATCGCAATCCCGATTCATCGGGAACTGGCAAGCTATCGCCGCTGCCTGCTCGCCACGTCGATACGGGTATGGGTCTCGAGCGCGTTACGCGGTTTTTGCAGGGCAAAAAATCAAATTACGATACCGACCTGTTCACGACGCTGATAGATGCGATAGCCGAACTGGCCGGGAAAAAATATACCGCGAGCGAGACCGACGAAAAGGACATCGCGTTTCGCGTAATCGCCGACCATTTGCGAACATTGACGTTCGCGATAACCGACGGATGCGTTCCGTCCAATGACGGCAGGGGTTATGTTTTGCGGAGAATTTTGCGAAGGGCGTCGCGATTCGGCAGGGTGCTCGGTATGCACGAGCCGTTCATTTATAAATTAATTCCGACACTGACCGGGCTGATGGGCGATGCATTCGGCGAAATCAGGCAGCGGCAGGATTTCGTCGCCGGCGTCATCGAATCGGAAGAGGCGAGTTTCGGCAGGACGCTTGACCGCGGCATCGAGATTTTTTCATCGGCGGCAAAACGCGCGGAGAAATCCAAAGACAAAACCATTACCGGCGACGACGCCTTTGCGCTTTATGATACGTACGGCTTCCCGCTGGATTTGACGCAGCTTATGGCTCGTGAACGCGGGCTGAAAGTAGATACCGCGAAATTCGATGAATTGATGGACCAGCAGAGACAACGTGCAAGAGCGGCGCAAAAAGATACGGTTGTGTTCGCCGGTCTTGCCGATACCGAGATGCCGGTTACGGATGACAGCTTTAAATATAAGGGCAATAAAATCGACGCAAAGTTAATCGGTTTTATTGACGAAGCCGGATTTAAAAAGCAGGGGGCGGTTGAAACGAACGGCGGTGTCGCGCTCGTTCTTGATAAGACGTGCTTCTACGCAGAATCAGGCGGACAGGTCGGAGACTGCGGAACAATAGAGACATCGCACGGAAAATTCATTGTCGAGAAAACTGTAAAAATCGCTGATTGCGTATTGCACCAGGGTAAAGTCGCTGAAGGGAAGTTCAGCGTCAGCGATGAAGTTAAAGCGGCAGTCAGCCCGGACAGAAACGCGATACAGAAAAATCATACCGCCACGCATTTATTGCAGTGGGCTTTGCAAAAAGTGGTCGGCAAAAATGTCAGCCAGCAAGGCTCGTTAGTCGGGCCTGATTATCTGCGTTTCGATTTCACCTGCCCCAAAGCGCTGAGCAAAGAACAAATCGCAGAAGTTGAAAAACTGGTAAACGAAAAAATCGCGCAGGACGAGCCGGTAAGCTCGGTCGAAATGCCCATCGAGCAGGGCCGCAAACTCGGCGCGATGGCCTTGTTCGGCGAAAAATACGGTGACGTTGTGCGAGTTGTAGCTATCGGAGCAGATGGTGAACGGCAAGTCAGTGATGCGTTCAGCAGGGAATTCTGCGGCGGAACGCACGTCGAACGGCTTGGC
>JBBABK010000084.1:0-7858 GCA_041657685.1 Phycisphaerae bacterium
TGGAACAGGTACTATCATCGCTGAAAATGGTTATTTAGTCCTGTCCGAAGATATAAATTTCGGCGCCACTGCGAGCGATCCGGGTAAACACGTAGCATTTGCATTAAGCGAGAATGGCGAGGCGGTCTATCTGACCTCAGCACTGGATTCAAATGGTATATTAACCGGGTACCGCCGGAGTGAGGATTTCGGCGCGTCTGATAACGGCGTATCATTCGGCAGATACTACAAGAGCAGCACAAATAACTTCAACTTTGTTGCAATGGACCACGACACATCGGGGCTGGCCAATGCTTATCCGAAGGTCGGACCGGTGGTAATAAACGAGATTATGTATAATCCCGACTGGCCTGTTGGCGGCTCGTATGAAAACGACCAGTACGAGTACATTGAGTTGTACAATAACAGCTCCGGACCTGTAACGTTGTACGATTATGCTCTTGGTGAACCGTGGAAGTTCACCGACGGTATTGATTATACATTTCCGGCCAGCCCGAACGAAGTTACTATAGCTGCCGGTGGCTCTATATTAGTAGTCAAAAATCCTGCTGCCTTTTCATGGCGATATCCGTCTGTGCCTTCGAGCAAAGTTTTCGGTCCGTACAACGGCAATCTGAGCAACAGCGGTGAAAAAGTGCAGCTTGGCAAACCCGGCGATGAGTATGGCGATATAAAATACTATATTCGTGCTGACAGGGTTGATTACAGTGACGGCTCACATCCGGACGGCGTGGACCTCTGGCCGACAGAAGCCGACGGTAATGGGGATTCCCTGCACCAGAAGACTCCGGACACCGCTGGTGCAAACTATGGTAACGATGTGATTAACTGGCAAGCTGCAGTCCCCAGCCCGGGACAGTAAATCATAGATGAATTACAATGCACACAAAAAACCGGAACGCAAAGCTTTGCCTCCGGTAAAAGTGATGTAAGATTTGTCGTTTTGAACAATAAAAAAAGGACTCACGATTTAACGCAAGTCCTTTATTTATAACAAGTAGCGGGGGGAGGATTCGAACCTCCGACCTCCGGGTTATGGGCCCGACGAGCTACCAGACTGCTCTACCCCGCGGTCAGTTTATAATAGTAACAGATAAAATCACAAACCTCAAACAGCAAATGCGTTTATTTTATATTTTTACGAATTGCCTCGCCGAGCGATTTCATTTCCCCCTCGGGATATTTTCGACTCGGCCATTTCGCCAGAACATGGTCGCCGGCTTTTCGCGGTATAATATGAAAATGAACATAATCGATTAACTGCCCGGCCGCCCTGCCGTTATTGCACAATACATTATATCCGTCTGCATTTACGGCAGCGACTACCGCCCTTGCGATTTTGCCTATCCGCGAACAAATCGCCCCGGCCAATTCCGCGGGGCAGTCATCCAGCCGTTCATATTTCTTCTTTGGAATTACCAGCGTATGGCCGTCACTGATGGGATTGATATCGAGAAATGCGAGAACTGTTTCGTCTTCATACACTTTTTCCGCGGGTATTTCGCCGGCGATAATCTTCGAAAAAATGCACACCTGCTCACTCATACTTGCTTAGCCGTTTTCTTTAACTTCTTTATCTTCCGACTGCTCAACCTCTTTCGGTTCTTCTTTTTTAACTGCTGCCGCTTTTTCTTTTTTCCCCTTCTTAACCGTTATCGCTTTAAGCGCCTCCGCTCTTCTGGCGCGTTTGTTCGGCTTTCTCTTTGTCTTTTCCTCGCCTTTTTCATCGCCTACTAATTGCAGCAGAACGACTTGCCCGTTATCGCCGAGCCTGTTCATCGCAAGCTTGATAATCCGCGTATATCCGCCCGGCCTATCCAGGTATCTCGGTGCGATATCACTGAACAGCTTTCCCACGACCGTACCCTTTTTTACAAACTCGCCCTCTTCTTCAGTCACGATGTCCCTGTTTCTGCCAAGCAACGAAATCGCCCTGCGCCTCGATGCGAGGTCACCTTTCTTGGCCAGCGTAATCAGCCGTTCCGCGAATGCACGAACCTCTTTTGCCTTTTCCATCGTTGTGGAAATACGTTCATGTTCGAACAGCGACGCGACCATATTGCGCCTCATCGCAATTCGGTGCTCGCTGTCTCTACCTAATCTTCGCCCTGCTATTCTATGACGCATACAACTGCCATCCTGCAATAAATTCCAACATTAATAATTATTAAGCTTCTCCGGCACCCGACATCCCAAGCGTTAGGCCCATATCAGCCAGCTTGCGCTTCACCTCGCGCAGGCTCGTCTTGCCGAAGCTGCGAATCTTAAGCAACTCCGGTTCGGTGTATTTCGCCAATTGGCCGACCGTATCAATCTTCGCCGATTCGAGACAATTATTCGCACGTACCGAAAGTTCAAGCTCACTTGTCGGCGTATTCAGCTTGGCCATCAGTTCTTCATCTATATCTTCGCGCTCTCCGACTTCTTCGATTACCTCGTCCGCCACAGTCTCTTCGCCGATTTCACTGTACTGCACGAACGGGTTTATGCACTTGCGCAATATCTTGCCTGATTCGACCATAGCCATCTCGGGACTAATTGTTCCGTTGGTCCAGATTTCGAGAATCAGCTTATCATAATCGGTCTTCTGTCCTACGCGCGTATCTTCCGTGCTGTACCGCACCCTTGTAACCGGCGAAAAACTCGCATCCAGAATTATCCTGCCGACTTCCTGGTCGAACCTGTCCTCCTCGGCTATCCGCTCCGAGGCCGTTATATAACCGCGGCCGTTTTCAACCATCATTTCCATCTCGAACGGAACGTCTTCGGTCAGCGTCGCGATAACTTTTTCCCTGTCGATTATCTCGATAGCCGAATCAGCGACGATATCTCCGCTTTTCACGACGCCCGCTTTTTTCGCCGACACTTTCATGGTTTTCGGCTCTTCGCCGGTCAGCTTCACAACCAGGCTCTTGACGTTAAGCACTATATCCGTCACGTCCTCCATCACGCCCTTAATCGAGCTGAACTCATGGTCAACGCTGTTTATCTTGATGGACGTCACGGCACTGCCTTCGAGCGAAGAGAGCAGCACTCGCCGAAGACTGTTGCCTATCGTCGTGCCGAAACCGCGCTCGAAAGGCTCGATATAAAACTTGCCGTACTTGTCGGTAGAAACCAACGCATCCCGCTCCAAACGGGTCGGTAATTCCAAACCACGCCATCTAATTCGCATATATAGGCCTCCCGTGACTAACTTTTATTGGCCGTTCAATTATAATTTCAATTAATGCCGACACAGTTATTCAACAATTTACCTCGAGCAAATTTCTATAACCAGTTGCTCTTCAATCGGTATCTGAACGTCATCGCGGCTCGGCATCGCCACAACGGTCGCTTCGGGCTTACTCTGGTCAAGCTGCAGCCAGCCCTGAGCCGCAAAATTCGGATTCGTGTCAAGCTGCTGTCTGACCTTTTTCTTGCTGCCTTCCGAAGACCTGATGTTAATTTTATCCCCGATATTTACCGTATAATCACTAATATCAACCTTGTGTCCGTTGATAAAAATGTGCCCGTGAGTTATAAGCTGCCGCGCAGCCTTTCTCGACGGCGCAAAATTGAGTTTATATATCACGTTGTCAAGCCGCCTCTCCAATAGCTCCAGCAGCTTTTCGCCCGTATTGCCCTTGGTTCGTTCCGCCTTATAGAAGTAACGCATAAACTGCCTGTCGAACAGGCCGTAATATCTCTTTACTTTCTGCTTTTCTCGCAGCCGGACTGCATACTCACTTTGTCTGCCGCGGCGCCAGCCGTGCATACCCGGCGCAAGATTGCGGGTCTTTTTTTCAATCGGACACTTGGCCGTTTCGCACCTGAAGCCCTTAAGCATCAGCTTCATTCCTTCGCGCCGGCAGTGTTTACAGGATGAACCTAAATAACGTCCCATTTAATTTTATATCTCCAATTTCTAAATTACCTTTTAAACGCGTCTTCTTTTTCTCGGCCGGCATCCGTTATGCGGCAACGGCGTCACGTCTTCTATCGAAGATATCCGCAGTCCCGCTCCCTGCAGCGCCGATATCGCCGACTCTCTGCCCGAACCGGGCCCTTTAACTCTGATTTCCACTTCACGAACACCCGTCCGCATCGCTGCCGAAGCGCATTTCTGTGCAGCCTGCTGAGCGGCAAAAGGCGTGCTCTTGCGCGAGCCTTTGAATCCGACAGCACCCGAGCTCGCCGTGCAAATCGCCTCGCCTTCCGGGTCGGTAATCGTAATCAGCGTGTTATTGAACGTCGCCTTTATATGAACTATCGCTCTTACGATATTCCTTCTGATTTTTCGTTTACTGCTTTTTGCCATTACTGTTGAAATCCTCTCTTATCTTTTCGATTTCAAATTAACTTCGGCTTATCTCAATTCCTTAACGCCCTTCTTGCCCGCGACCGTCTTTCTCGGCCCCTTGCGAGTTCGGGCGTTGCTCTGCGTCTGCTGCCCGCGGACCGGCAGCCCTCTGCGGTGACGTGTCCCACGGTAACAGTTTATATCACGAAGCCTCGTGATATTCTGGCTTACCTGCCTGCGAAGCTGCCCGCCCACCAAGCAGTTGCGGTCGATTACCTGCGTAATCCTGCTAAGCTCGTCTTCGGTAAGCTTATTCGCCTTGACCGTTTTGTCCACACGAGCCTCTTCCAGCACCTTCTCAGACGTATGTTTTCCAATCCCGTGGACATACGTCAGCGAAATCCATATCGATTTATCATTCGGAATATCAACACCACTTATACGAGGCATACTTGCTCCTTTTCAAACCTTGCCGGTGCGCTCTGTCCGGCACGCAATCTCAGCCCTGCCTTTGTTTATGTCTCGGGTTGCTGCAAACAACACGGACAACCCGTTTTCTGCGGACTATCTTGCAATTCTCACATATTCTTTTTACTGAGCTTCTTACTTTCATTTCACACATCCCATCAATGTCTCAGGACTATCCTGCCGCGAGTCAGGTCGTAAGGACTCATCTCCAGCGTCACTTTATCGCCCGGCAGTATCCTGATAAAATGCATTCGCATCTTGCCTGATACGTGCGCCAACACTCTGTGCCCGCTTTCAAGTTCCACGTTGAACATCGCATTCGGCAACGCCTCAAGTACCGTCGCCTGAACTTTTATTGCGTCACTCTTAGGCATAACATTTTTCAGGCCGTCATTACCTCACAACCATTTTCCGTTATCGCTATCGTATGCTCAAAATGAGCAGAACATTTACTGTCTTTAGTCACTACCGTCCAGCCGTTGCTCAGCGTCTTAACATCTTTCAGGCCGGCGTTTATCATCGGCTCTACCGCCAGCACCATTCCTTCTGCCAGCACGATATCATCACGCAATAGTTCCTTACTGACAAAATTAGGCACCTTCGGTTCTTCGTGCATCTCTCTGCCGATGCCGTGACCGACAAAATCACGTACCATCGAAAAACCTGCACCCTCGGCATACTTCTGCATCATCGCCGCAATACTGCTCCATTTGACGCCCGGACGCATATTCTTCATCGCGATATCGAGTACCTGCCTAGTCGCATCGAGCAGCCGTCGATTCTGCGCCGATATATCTCCTATGCCGACCGTAATCGCCGAATCACCGCAGTACCCGCCGAGCCTCACGCCGAAGTCGATACTCAATATATCCGATTCCTTGAGCACAACGCTCTTCGAAGGAATCCCGTGCACGACTTCGTCATTCACCGACGCACAGATTGCACCGGGAAACGGCTTTCTTGCCCCGGGATTGCGAACGCCGACAAAAAGAGCCTCTGCTCCAGCCTCGGCGGTCATCTGCTTTGCAATCTCATCCAGCGCCGCGGTGCTAACGCCCGCTTTGGCTGACTCCTGTAGTTTTAAAAGAACACTTCGCACAACAACGCCCGCTTTGCGAATCAATTCAATCTCTCTTCTGCTACGAAGCGTTATTGCCATTTATCCACTACGCCTTATCCGTTATTTAACAGCAAGGCCGTCCAGCATTTCAAACAGTTCCGAAATCACCGCCTCGGCGCTCTTGTTCGCGTCAAGCTCCAGCACGCGATGATTCTTCTTATAATAGCCGACAACCGGCTCAGTCTGCTCATAATACGTTTCGAGCCGTTTCTTTACCACATCCGGTTTATCATCAGGGCGCTGAATCAATTCAGTCCCGTCATTATCACATTTATTGCCAACCTTCGGCGGCATATTTTTAACGTGATACACGGCCCCGCATTTCGGACAGCTTCTTCTGCCCGTCATTCGGTCCATAATCACATTCTCATCCACCACAAGATTGACCACGGCATCAATCTCATCGCCGTTTTCAACCAGCGTCTTATCAAGTTCCTGCGCCTGGTTCACCGTTCTCGGAAAACCGTCAAGCACATATCCTTCCGGCCGGGTCTGCGCAATCGCACCGGCCATCATCTTCACAATCAAATCATCCGGCACCAGCTTGCCCGAATCCATATAGCCCTGTGCCTTCTTTCCCAGCCCGCTGCCCTTGCGTCTTTCCTCGCGCAGGATGTCCCCGCTGGAAAGATGCACCAGCCCATACTTTTCGACAATACGCTTGCAATGCGTACCCTTGCCGGCTCCGGGTGCTCCTAACAGCACTATTCTCATGCGTACGCCCCCTTGATTCGGCCGCTCGAACTAAAACCTTCGTAGCTTCGCATCAAAAGGTTGGCTTCGATTTTCTGAACGAGGTCAAGCGAAACACTGACAACAATCAGCAGTCCTGTGCCGCCCAGAAAACTCGCTACCTGCCAGTCTATATTCAGCGTTACCATAATAACCGTCGGCACTATCGCGATAATCGCCAGGAACGACGCGCCGAAATAAGTAATTCGCGTCATTACCGTTTCCAGGTATTCAGCCGTTCTGCGTCCGGGACGAAGACCCGGTATAAAACTGCCCGAATCCCGAAGGTTCTTTGCCATCTCCTTTGGCTGGAACTGAACCGTCGTCCAGAAATACGCGAACAGGAAAATCAATACCATATACATCACGTTATAAGTGAATGCACCGCCCGGCTTGACCGCGTCCTGTATCGTCGTATAAAACGACCAGCTCCGCAACGCAGGTATTCTGCCCAACTGCTCGATAAGAATTGACGGGAACATCATAAACGCCGATGCGAAGATAATCGGCATAACTCCGCCGTGATTGACACGCAGCGGCATATAATGCCTCTGCCCGCCGTAAACCCGTCGCCCGCGCATCTGCTTGGCCTGCTGAATCGGAATCCGCCGCTGGCCCTGCGTTATCAGTATTGCACCGGCTACTACCGACACAAACGCCATCGCCAAAAACACCAGTTGGGCCGGTCCAATCTTGCCGGGCGAACTTGTAACTGTAAATTCGACATTCTTCGTCAATTGACGTATCGCCCACGGCATACGCGAAATAATTCCAGCCATAATAATCAGGCTTATGCCGTTGCCGATGCCGTACTCATCTATCTGCTCGCCGAGCCACATCAGAAATATCGTGCCCGCCGTCATTCCTATCGTGCCGAAAACCATCGCGCGGGCCTTCATCCCCGCGTAAACGTAGTCGCTCGTGCCGAACATCTTCATAAACATCCACGACTGCACAATGCATATCAGCACCGTCAGGTACCGCGTATATTCCTGTATCTTTTTATGCCCCGTCTGTCCCTCCTGCCGCAGCTTTCGCAAAGCCGGTACCACCTCCCCCAGCAGCATCAGGATAATCGACGCCGTGATATAAGGCATAATGCCGAGTCCGAACAGGCTGCTCCGGCTAAGGCTGCCGCCGGTGAACATCTGCATCATATCTGCCGCCCGGTTCAACGGCGAATCCGAACGATTATCAGGATTCATCGCCTTGCGAATCTCGTCCTGATTGAAACACGGATTGGGAATATGAAATCC